>CAZARY010000205.1:0-3425 GCA_964487675.1 uncultured Clostridia bacterium
ATTTGATTCCCAAGATTACAGAAATGACTAAAATACCAGAAAGTGATCTTTACAGCATTGTAACTTTTTATGCCCAATTCAGATTAAAGCCCATTGGAGAAAACTTAATAAATGTCTGTCATGGCACAGCTTGTCACCTGGCAGGAGCAGAGGAAATAACCAATGCACTGGTGAGAGAGTTCGACCTGGATGAGGAAGGCACAAGCCCTGACGGCAAATATACCGTGGAAAAAGTGGCCTGTTTGGGTTGCTGTAGTTTAGCTCCAGTAATGACCTTAAATGAAGATACTTACGGTAAATTAACACCCAACGAGGCTGTTAAAATTGCCAAAAATGTCTAGGAGGTGGCAGCAAATGGTACCGACAGTAAAAGTTGGTGTGGCCAGTTGTGGAGCAGCGGCTGGCGCGAGAAAGGTTTATGATATTTTTACCAAAGAGGCGAGTGATAAAGCCTCAGTCCACATTACTGGCTGTGTAGGCATGTGCTTTACCGAACCTTTGGTAGAGATATCCGATGGTAAAGGAACTTATATTTACGGGGAAGTGGATGAGAAAAAAGCGAGAGAAATTATAGAACAACACTTAGAAAACCAAGAGCCCGTGGAAAAATATATTGTATATTCGGATGTGTGGCCAACAGAAATCCAGCGCTATTTAGATGCTCAAAAAAGAATTCTCCTTAAGAACAGTGGACATATTGATCCTGAAGATATCAACAGCTACTTAGAAGTAGATGGATATCAAGGCTTAATGAAAGCTTTGACTGATTTGAACCCGGAAGAAGTTATAGAAGAAATCAAAAAATCTGGTTTAAGGGGCAGAGGTGGTGCTGGATTTCCCACGCACAAAAAATGGGAGTTTACCCGAATAGAGGATCGGACACCCAAATATGTTATCTGTAATGCAGACGAAGGAGATCCGGGGGCTTTTATGGATCGGAGTGTATTAGAAAGTGACCCTCACAGCTTGCTTGAAGGCATGGCGATAGCCGGTTATGCGATTGGCGCAAATGAGGGGTACATTTATATCAGGGCGGAATATCCTTTAGCTGTTAAAAGGCTTAATATTGCGATTGAACAGGCTGAAAAGCAAGGTTATTTGGGCAAAAACATACAAAATACAGGATTTGATTTTCATATCCATATTCGTGAAGGCGCAGGAGCTTTCGTGTGTGGGGAAGAGATGGCCTTGATTGCCAGCTTAGAAGGTAAAAGAGGCACCCCTACATTTAAGCCCCCATTCCCAGCCCAAAAAGGATTGTGGGGGCAGCCCACATCTATTAATAATGTGGAGACTCTAGCAAATGTGTCTCGTATTCTCTCCCAAGGGGCTGATGCGTACAGCGAACTTGGAACGGAAAACAGCAGGGGAACAAAGGTATTTGCCCTGGCTGGAGACGTAAATCGTGGTGGCCTAATTGAAGTTCCTATGGGCATAACCATTAAAGATATTGTTTATGAAGTAGGAGGCGGCATTAGAGGAGACAAAGGGTTTAAAGCTGTCCAAATAGGTGGCCCTTCTGGCGGATGTATTCCGGCTGAGCACCAGGAAACCCCGATAGATTACGACTCTTTAACCAAACTTGGCGCCATTATGGGGTCCGGAGGATTGTTGGTTATGGACGAAGACACCTGCATGGTGGATGTGGCCAAGTTTTTCCTTGATTTTACCGCTGATGAATCATGTGGAAAATGTACGTTTTGTCGCATAGGCACACATCAAATGCTAGAAATGCTTGATAAAATCACTCAGGGAGAAGGGAAGATGGAAGACCTTGATCAGTTGGAAGAATTGGGCCAAAAAATTATTACCGGTTCGCTGTGTGGTTTAGGACAAACGGCGCCCAATCCAGTGCTGACCACCATAAAATATTTCCGGGATGAATACGAAGCCCACGTCAAAGAGCACCGCTGCCCAGCTGGTAAATGCAAAGAGTTGATTGCCTACGTCATTTCTGAAGAAAATTGTACAGGATGCACGCTATGTATGCGCAGCTGCCCTGTAGGGGCAATTTCCGGGGAACGAAAAGAGGTTCATGAAATAGATCAAGACTTGTGTGTAAAATGCGGAATCTGTGTGTCTTCTTGTAATTTTGATGCGATCCATATTGTAACGGGCGATGAGAAAAAACGTATTACTAGCAAGGGAGGGGATAAAATTGAGTAAAATCAGCCTTACAATTAATGATAAAACGGTAGAGGTTCCCAAGGGCACTACCGTGTTAGAAGCTGCAGAAAAGGCCAACGTGGATATCCCCACCTTGTGCCACGATCCCAGGTTAGAGCCTTTTGCAGCTTGCCGATTATGTTTTGTGGAAATCGAAGGTGGCAATAAGCCTATGGCGGCTTGTGCTACGGAAGCCGGTGACGGCATGGTGGTGACCACGAACTCTGAAACCTTGTCAGGTATAAGGAAAACAGCTTTGGAGCTGCTGTTGTCCACGCACTATGGGGATTGCATGGGACCGTGCAATATAGCATGCCCATCTAGTGTTGATGTTCAAGGCTTCATTGCGCATATAGCTAATGGGAAACCCAGAGCAGCAGCCCAGCTAGTCCGGGAAACTATGCCGTTCCCTTCTTCGGTAGGGAGAGTATGCCCCAGATTTTGTGAAGAAAAATGCCGCCGGGATATTTTAGAAGATCCGGTATCTATTTGTACACTGCACCGCTATGCTGGGGATCAGGATCTGGATGCAGGTAACGAAAGCATACCAGAAATTCCTGCGGATTCAGGGAAAAGTGTGGCTGTTATTGGTGGAGGACCTGCAGGTCTGACAGCGGCATTTTTCCTACGTCAAAAAGGGCACAAAGTTACAATATATGAGCGAGAAGAAAAACTGGGTGGAATGCTTCGATATGGTATCCCTGAATACCGGTTACCCAATGACCTTTTGGATCGTGAAATAGATTTTCTGCTTCAAACGGGAATTGAAGTAAAAACCGGGCAAGAACTAGGTAAAGATTTCACAGTGGATGGATTAAAGGAAAATGGTTATGATGCTGTATTTATGGGGATAGGCGCCCAGGAAAATAAAGCGATGGATTTGGGATGCAGTCCCGATTTAACGGGTTATTATTCTGGGATTGACTTTTTAAAAGATGTGGTTGAAGGCAGAGAAGTTCCTATAGGCAATAAAGTGATTGTTGTTGGTGGTGGCAATACGGCAATGGATGCTTCTAGGACAGCGCTCAGGCTTGGCGCAGAAGTAACAGTGGTGTATCGTCGTGCCAGGGAACAGATGCCAGCAGATCCCAAAGAGGTTGAAGAAGCCATTGAAGAAGGGGTTAACTTTGAATTCCTTACGAACCCCAAACAAGTATTAGGCGAAGAAAAAGTATCGGGTATAGAATGCATCCGAATGGAACTTGGAGAGCCAGATGAGAGCGGTAGGCGAAGACCCGTGCCCATAAAGGGATCGGAAT
>CAZARY010000206.1:0-3421 GCA_964487675.1 uncultured Clostridia bacterium
CCTCGCCGAAGCCTGCATTTTTTGCCTCCAGCATCGTTTGATTGACTGCTTTTGCAACATCCTTTTCATGCTCTATTTCAATTTTTGTTTCCTTTGTCAACTTAGAGGACACCTTCCTGCTGTAGAAGCTGGTAGCCGTGTTCAACGCTCACAGCAGTTAAAGTATGTGAAGCACGGCAGTCATAATCTGCAAGAGAAGCAGCATCCTCCGGACGTATCCCACTAATAATCGTCCGTGCACCTAACAGAGAGAGCATTTTACCAATATCGTCTATACTTTTGAAGATGGAAGCGTCTATTATTTTTACGTCCGAAAGGGCGATTATTACCCCTTTAACCAGGCTTTCTTTAACTATTTCTAAGGTCTTTTCCTGCAGGTCCAACAGCAGTTGATCGTCTGGTTCGCACTGCACCGTAATTACCAGGCAGCCCTGTAAATTATGCATACCTATATTGGGGAGTTCTTTCTCTTTCATGGAAGCCTCCGGTTATTATAAACATTTATTTGCTGTCCTGGATCGGTTTTACCTCCAACCCCAAAATATAAAAGGCGAGTTCTAGGGCATCACGCAGGGTAGCGCGAGTATATATGTCACCCAGGTCAATGCCCAGGTTCACAATCGATTGGGCCACACCCGGGGACATACCGGAGATGATACATGTGCAGCCCATTAGATTAGTAGCATTTTTTATTTTAATCAGGTGACTGGCGACAGCAGAATCTACTGCAGCCACGCCAATAATATCGAGAATAATTACTTTGGCCCCAGTTTCACTTATCTTGAGCAGCATACTTTCCATAATCTGCTGGGCTGCATGAGAGTCAATAGCGCCTTCCACAGGCACCATTAAAATGTCCTCCCAAACCACATTTACTTTGATTACTGAAGATTCTTCTCCGGTTCCGCTCAAAGAAAACCCTCCGTTTAAAAAGATTTAATAAAGAAATTTCTTAAGATTTAACTGCACTGCTTTTTGCTATTTTTTAGTTGTTTATTTTAAGTCAAATATACTTGACAACTATCATTCGATAAAATTACCATTATTTCCTGCAAAAATAAGAGTAATTAATTACTATTTGCAGAAATTTTATTATTTGCTTATTATTTCAATGAATTTTTCTATCAGTCGCAAGTCAAACTGTTTTCCAGAATTATACTCATAAGGAAACAAGTTTTTTTCCTGCTCGACGGGCTTTATTTTTGGTTCGGTTGCTGAGTTCTTGACGAGGTTTTTTTGCAGATAAACCTACAAAAATCAAATCTATATTTTTAGCTCCAAGTCGTTCTGCGATCTGCTTAAGCTGCTTGACCATACTCGTGGAAAAGCGGGCAATAATTCCAGGAGCAGCAGATGATGCTATGTATAAGCATTATCGGGTACTCCTTCTATGAATACAACTATAAACGGCCTCACCAGGGCCCTGATAAGATTTGCCGATCTGTCGGATCTATCACCTTTCCAGTAGCCTACATGATGAACCTCTAAAATCTTATTGTCGGAGCTGTTTTTACAGTTCGGATTTTGGCAGTCGTGATTGTCTCTATGAAGTACATATTCACACACGTTCCAGTAACCGTATTGCTCGCCCTGTTGATACTGACGACCTTCTATATCAGGATTTTTAATCTTTTGGATATCAAAACCTGCTCATTATTATCCTTATAAGTATAAGGATATGGGATTTTTTTAATTATAATTAACTGATTGTGGGTGGGACTGCAATTCAACACATCTACTAATTTCTAAATCGATTTAAGATAATCAGTAAAAGATGCTTCTGGTAAAAGCCTTCTTTTGGCGAGCATTTTACTCCAAATTTGATCTCCTGTTTTTTCATCGATGTACCCCTCATTCAAAGCGGCTACCAAAATATCACCTGTAGTGATGTGGTTTAAATTATATTTATGTACATATCTTAAGATGTCTTTCAAATTATTACTAGCAAGTATCCCTTTATACACTTTTGATAGAGATATTGCAGCCGCTTCTCCTCTACCGATTATCTTTTCTCCTTTAGGTGGTGCTATTGCTAATTGGTAGTACAAATCGAATTCTTCAGTTTCTGTAAAAATTCTTTGAGTGGCAATATACCCGTTAGTAATTAATTGTGTAACTCTTCTTTTAATGTGGGGTATACTTGGATTTGATAATTCATCAAACACTTCTTGGGGCAATACTATTCTCCCCGGATATAGTTTTAATAAAAGGTTCTCTTCGTTAACCCAAAGAAAAGAGGAGACACAGTCGTTATCAAAAAATAACTGTTTAGTCATAATATTCTTCTCCTTCTAGGCCATAAACCATATCCCCTCTAAAACCATTTAAACAAAGTTCTTCATATTTGCCTGTTGAAATCATCTCTTTTTCTTTTAACTCTTCTACAAGCTTAATGTATTTTCCGAATGTAGCATACTGTTTATGTTCCGGGGATGGCCGATATAGCTTATCATCAAATCCGAGCTTTAAGGCAGATGAAATAATTCCAGACTTCATTGTATCTGCCTTTTCAGGAGTTAAATAGCCTTCGTTTATTAATCTCCATAGGGTTGCCTGTCTGCTTAAACCGAAATGCTGCTCGATTCTTACAACATCATCGATCTCCAGGTTATTTTGTTTTCTCAATTTTATTTTTACAAATTCTTTCAATGCCTCATAGGGAGCCAAAAAATAAGAGGCAAATATATCAGCTTCTTTTTCCATAGGGCCTTTATCTTTTTCAAGGTCTTTTGAGCAGACAATGCTTTTAAAGTTTTCATGAAAATATAAGTGGTACAGCTCATGGGCTATTGTATATCTTTGGCGGCCATAAGTTGTATTTGAATTTACGGCAATGATTTTGTTGTTCTCATCTTTGATACATATCCCACTTACTCTTTCGCTCATAGAATAAAAAACAATAGTTAAGTCATCACTATTGTTAGTTAAGGAAAAAGTATCTACCGGGGAATAGATGTCTATGCCAAATTCTCTGCGTAGACTTATAGCCGCTGAATTTATTTCAATCTTTTCTTTCACATTTATTCCCCCTTGAGCAGCGATTCCATATAGCGTAGATTTAATGCAATCTTATTTACAGCCGCTATAGTCTCCAAATCTTCAACTTCTACACTGTCTGCACGCAAAGCGGTATGCAGAGGAAAATAATTGCTCTCTTCGTTTGTAAAATAATCAATAGGGCAACCGAAAAGATTAGCCGCTTTTTGCAGGATATCAATACTAAATTTTCGTTCGTTTTTCTCGCACTTCGAAATGTAGCTCTGATTTACTTGCAAATATCCTGCAACCTGGCTTTGTTTAAAACCACATTTTTTACGCATCTCACTAAACCTTTTCCCAATAATTTCATTATTTAACATAGCATCGCCTCCTCACAAATAATTATATAATCTTTTTGTCATAAAATCAATGTTATTTTTAT
>CAZARY010000207.1:0-3407 GCA_964487675.1 uncultured Clostridia bacterium
GAAGCACTTGAAGAGATAAAAAGATGTGCAGGCAGTCAGTTTGATCCCGAACTGGCCGCAAAATTTGTGGAAATTATGGAATAAAAATCAAGCGCTCATCTATTAAAGAAAGGAGGGTAAGAATGCCCGTATCTGAAGGTGAAAGAGATAAAATGACTGATTCCCAGCAATACATCACATTTTATGCACGGGGACAGCTTTTTGGCATCGATATAATGGAGACCAGAGAGATTGTAAATTTAAAAGAAACAACAGAGATGCCCAATGCCCCTGAATTTGTGGAGGGTATAGTTGATTTGAGGGGAGAAATCGTACCTGTCATCATGCTGGATAAAAGGCTGACATTAACCAATAACAGGGAAAATTCGATTCAGGAGAATGAAAAGAGGGTGATTATAGTTTCGCTCCAGGATAATTTAATCGGGCTTGAAGTGGACGAAGTTGAAGGGATCATCAGCTTAAACTCTTCGAATATTGAAGAAGCACCCGAGCTGGCCAGGGGAATAAACAGCAATTTTGTCAGGGGGGTGGGAAAACATTCAGATAAACTGGTAATAATTTTGAACCTGGATAAAATACTTACTATCGAGGAAATGAAACAAATTGAAAAGACAATGGATCTTGATGGCTAAAAACCCCTATCAATTATGCAGTTAGTTGAATAATAAATTTGGCAGGCGACAATTATTTGGAGGGAATATAATGATATTTAAAAGTGATAAGGTTGAGACAGAGGGATTGAGTTTTTCAATTAAGTTAATCGCCATATTTTTATTGATAAGCCTCATACCGCTGGCCGTAGTGGCCTTTTTAAGCCTTAACAGTGCCACTGAGGGCCTGGAAGGATCAGCATTTGATCAGCTGGAAGCAATACAGGAGATAAAAGCAGAGGAGATCGAGGGTTTTTTCGATGAGAGAATGGCCGATGTGAGGGTTCTGGCGGATTCCATGAATGTAAGGCAGGGTATAGGAGATATTGATGATTTGTTCATCACGGATGAAGGAATGGATGAGATGTACAGGACGGTTGAAGCTCGTTACGATGATTATTTCAGCAGCTACATAGAGCAGTACGGTTATTACGATCTATTTTTGATAAATCCGGAAGGTGATATAGTTTATTCAGTAGAAGAAGAATCCGATATGGGAACCAACCTTGTCGATGGCAGATACAGTGACACAAATCTTGCCCGGGCCTTTGCCCAGGCGGACAATGATGTTGCCATGGTGGATTACGAGATGTATGCCCCTTCCGATGAGCCTGCCATGTTTGTGGCCGCTCCTATTGAAGAAGATGGCGAACAGCTGGGGGTTCTGGCCCTGCAGGTTTCAGATGAGGCCATAAACGATATTATGGCAGTGGAAGAGGGTATGGGCGATACAGGTGAGGCCTATCTGGTAGGAGAAGACAGGCTCATGCGTTCCGACTCGCGTTTTGAAGAGGAGAGCACCCTACTGAGAAGAGAAATAGATACACAGGCTACTGCGGAAGCTCTACAGGGAACTGCAGGTCAGGAAATAATCGAGGACTATAGAGGGGTGAATGTATTAAGTTCTTATAATACACTTGAATTGCCAGGTTTTACCTGGGCCGTTATTGCCGAGATAGATGAGGATGAAGCATTTGCCGTGGCCAATAATATGCAGACGACAGTTTTCTGGGTTGCAGGGATAGCTGCTTTGCTGATAATAATTGTAGCCTACATATTCTCCCAGAATTTGACCCAGCCTATAGTCAGGTGTGTGGGCTTTGCCAATAAGATAGCAAGTGGGGATCTGGCTTCAGAAGCACTGCAGATCGAAAGAAAAGATGAATTCGGGGTATTATGCAGCTCGCTCAACGGGATGAGAGAAGATTTAAAAGAGACTGTAGGCCAGATAACCCGGATAGCAGAAGATCTCTCCTCCAACAGCGAAGAGCTTTCAGCTACCAGCGAAGAGATGTCAGCTTCTGCTCAAGAAGTCGCTACTGCTATTGAACAGGTGGCATCAGGAGCAGAGGAACAGACCGCTCAAATTGCCGAGACTGAAGAGAATGTAAGGGAATTGAGTGAAGAGATAGAATCCGTCAATAACAGGGCGGATAATATGGAAGACTCGGCGGAAAACGTTCTGGATGAGGTCGATAAGGGCAGTGAAAGAGTAGATGAGACCAGCGATAGAATAGGTCGAGTAAATACCAATCAGAGCAAGATGGCCCAGAGCGTAAATGAACTGGGAGAACTCTCCGATGAGATAGGCAATATAGTCGATATGATCAATAATATCTCCGAACAGACAAATCTGCTGGCTTTAAATGCCGCAATAGAGGCTGCCAGAGCCGGACAGGCAGGTCAGGGCTTCAGCGTGGTGGCCGACGAGATAAGGGAGCTGGCTGAGGAATCCTCACAGGCCACAGAGGAGATAAATGAGCTGATAGGTGAGATACAGAATAAAGTTGATACCACAACAGAACGCATGGAAAATACAGGTGAAGTTGTGACAGAGAGTGTTGAAGCAATAGATAATACTGAGGAAAACTTCGCTGAAATCGAAAGTGCGGTAAATAACCTGGGAGAATTGATCGATGAAGTGGTCAAAAGCTCTAAGGATATGGCGGCTAACAGCAGCGAGGTCAGTGCTGCTATGGAAGAGATTGCAGCAGTCAGCGAGCAGTCTTCGAGCAATGCCCAGGAAGTTTCAGCTTCCAGCGAGGAGCAGTCCGCTTCAACCCAGGAAATAGTCGATGCCTCGGAAGAGTTAGCCCAGATGGCTCAGGATCTGGCAGACCAGGCGGATAAGTTTGAGATTTAGATAGTATTTGAGAAATTTGAAATTAAAAAGGGATGGTGTTGGTGATATGTTTTACCAGTGCCATCCTTCCCTATTAACATTTAATTAATTTGGGGGTATAAAATTGAGTAAAACTGTACTGATAGCGGATGATGCGGCATTTATGAGGATGCAGATTAAAGATAAGCTGGAGTCAGAAGGTTTGGAGGTTATAGCAGAGGCTGAAAACGGAGAAGAAGCAGTGAGAAAATATAATAGTGAAAAACCCGACCTGGTGACGATGGATATAACAATGCCTGAGATGGACGGTCTGGAAGCGACTAAAGAGATAATCAATAATATAGATTCTGAGGCCAATATCATTATGGTGAGTGCCATGGGCCAGCAGAAGATGGTAATTGACGCCATTGAAACAGGTGCCAGGGATTTTGTTGTTAAGCCTTTTAATGATAAAAGGATAACCGAAGCTATAAATAAAGTTATTGCCGTGGAAGAGTGAGGAGGATATAACCTATGGATGATGAATATCTCAAGATGTTCTTCGATGAAGCCGAGGAGTACATACAATCACTCAATGAAAACATACTGACACTGGAGGAGAATCCCGATGACAGCGAGGTCATAAACTCCATCTT
>CAZARY010000208.1:0-3402 GCA_964487675.1 uncultured Clostridia bacterium
ATTATGGAAGTAGAAAAGCATGGTATGGTGTGGTTGAAGTGCACAATGAAAGTGAAGATTGGAATTTTAATGCTTCTTCCTATAGATTTTTTTATACTGCGGGTGTTAAGCTGGCGATAAAGAACGGTTTAAAGGCAAAAGCCGGTTGTTTTTACAGGAAAGAAGGATTGGGGTCCTCACCAATTTTAGGCGCTTTAGGAAATACATTAAAAGCATTTTTAGAGAGTGATTTTGATGATAAATTTATAGAAGATATCATGCAACATGATAGAGAAGAAGGTGGGGTGACTATTGGTTATCGCCCATTTTTGTAAATAGAGCAAATATTGCAAGCCATGTATAATAAAAATTCTTAATATTGAAAGGAGATTTTAATATAATGAATCAGAATGAACTAATTCGTTTTGCTCAAAGAGCTGTTAATATTCAAAGCTTTACTAATGAAGAGGGGCCTTTGGCAAATGAAGTTTTAAAAGAAATGAAAAGACTGAATTATGACGAGGCTTTTATTGATTCAACCGGTAATGTTATTGGTCGTATCGGCAATGGGCCGAAAATTATCCACTTTGATTCACATCTGGATACCGTCAGGGTTCATGATCCGGAAGAATGGCAATATCCACCTTTTTCAGGAGAAATTGTAAATGGATATCTATGGGGGCGGGGCAGCGTAGATATGAAATCAGCGCTTTGTGCTAGTGTATATGCAGCTGCTATAGCAAGAGACAATAATTGGACTGAAGGCAAAACTATATATGTAACCGGAACAGTCTGTGAGGAATACTGCGATGGTGAGAATCTAAAGCATTTGTATGATGAATTGTCATTGAACCCCGATTATTGTGTGATATGTGAACCTAGCAATAATGTAATAACTCTTGGACATAAAGGCAAAGCTCAGATGCGTATTACTACCCATGGCGTTTCTGCTCATGGAGCTGCACCAGAAAAGGGCGTCAATGCGGTATATGAAATGGCTGAAATCATATCCCGAGTAGAAGCACTTAACAAATCTTTGTATAAAGAAAATGAGCCGCACGGCACCATTGTGTTATCAGATATATCATCTGTCAGTGCCTCTCTCAATGCAGTGCCCAGTGAATGTTCGATTTATCTAGATAGAAGACTCGCTTTAGGTGAAACCCTGGAGCAAGTGAATCATGAAATGAACCAGCTCATATCGGGCAAAAAAGCAACTTGGGAGGTTGGTACCCTTTATCACACAACATGGACAGGGAAAGAACTGGTATATGAACCAATGCACAATCCTTGGAAAATCAACAAGGAGCATGATCTTACACAGGCGCTCATAGCTGCTTATCAGAATGTATACCAAGAAGATCCAGACCAATTTGATTTTTGGGATTTTGGTACCAATGCAGTCACACCAGTTTCTAAAGGTATTCCTTGTATTGGGTTTGGTCCTGGCGACTACAAGTTTGCTCATATGAAAGATGAACGCTGCTCAATTAAGCAAATAGAAGAGGCCTGTCTAATTTATGGTCAATTAATTAAAGAATTGTAGCCACATGAAACTGATAAAATCAAATAGACAGATTTCTCGTAAAAACAAAGACGGTACCAAGGTGACCTATTACCAGCTTGCTCATAATGAATGGGACCCGGAGATCCAATCTGCAAAAGCGAAGGTGATCTATAACTATTAAAGGCAATATTTTTCAGCGTACTGAATTAACGGCCAAGCAAAAGCAGTATTTCAGTTATCTAAATATATCACCACCCCAAAAACTAGTAAATATTGACCTAGATAACTAGTAACATGCAGCGTATGGCTTAAACCACCCATAAAACGAGGCATGCCAGGCTCTATGGGTGGTTTATTTGCCTAGTTACTGTCGAACTCGGGTTATAAAAAACAAAGTTTATGAAGTATCTTAACTATACGGGTAGTAATGTTAGCCAAAAATAAGATGAGTTAAAAGTCCCGTTAAAGGCGGTATACCAATACAGATACTTAATTTTAAGATTACAAATCTTGGTCCCATGAAAGCAAATTCATATGGGAGGTGTCCTACATTTATCATACCCCAGCCGGTTATCATGGCAACGGCGGTACCTATTCCTACGTTATCTTGAAATACTGTATCAAATAGAGGAAAAAAGGTGAAAGGTCCTCCCTGTATAAGTGCTCCTATAGCTGGACCGATAAAAAATCCTTTCCAGCCTGCTTCATCACCAAGCCAGGCAGTTATTGTTTGAGCAGGTATAGTGGTTTCAATTAATCCTGCTATAAAAAAAGCTAGTATAAGCAAGGGAAGAACATTTAAAAACATCTGTTTTGCGGTTTTCAATCCTTTAATGTGAGTGCCGTCTTTTCTCCGATATGCTGCGTAAAATAAAATTATCCCCAGTAAAGTTAAGACTATAAAAGCATTATGCATCTTTATCACTGCTCCTATGATTATAAGCATTTTTCGTATTATGATTCATATCATTGTCCAAATTTTGCCCTTTTAATTTTTTGACATCATTTCGGATTTTATCCGTAAACCCTGAAAATAAATTATTGACTAATGCTCCGATAATAACTGGAAATACAAAAGTTATTATTAATCTGATAAGTGTTAATTCAGTCCCTACAAGAGCTATTTCCAGGGGGATGCGGCCTACGCTCCACAGAGTCTTAGCAGCTACAAAACTCATCATAGTCCCTATTTCTGCCCCGGAAATAATTAAACTTGCCATTAGTGGATAAAAAAAGAAAGGTCCTCCAGGAACAAGTGCCCCGGCAAGGGCTCCAAAGAATGGTCCCTTCCAGCCGGCTTCCTGGCCCATCCACCTTGAGACTAATTCCTCGGGTATCAAATCAGAAATTAGCCCTGCAACAATAAAGGCAACTATCAAAAGCGGAAATAAACTTATAAAAATTTCTGCCCCGGAGTAAAGCCCACTTGCTAGCCCCTGAAGGCCATTTTGTGCTAAAGCTGCTATCGACAAAATAAAAGCAGCTACCCCCATGCCCGTAATCGTCCTTCTCATTTATTTTCTCCTCCAAAATAAAAATAACGGTTTATATTAACAATGCATATTATAATAATAATATAATTCATGATACTGGTGCAAAAACCCCCTAAAAAACCAAATGATTGCCAAAAATTAAAGGCAACAACCGGTTTATTCTAGAATTTATGATACAGGATAAACGCTGTTATAGGGGGATTTTTGCCATGTTTAAAAAGAATGATGAACATAATCAACTTTCCATGTTTAACAGCTATAGGATCCTATCTCCAAAATGCTGGCAAACTTTCTGTCTGGGGAAAAGCAAAATGTAAAGTCCAAATGGGTTTGAAAGTTATTGGCTACAGCTTTAAACAATTTGCAGAATTCTATAAAAACAAAAAACTTATCCACAGGTAACGTGTTCCTAAAACCGGGATA
>CAZARY010000209.1:0-3380 GCA_964487675.1 uncultured Clostridia bacterium
CAACATCGACCTGGCTCAACTGAGTGGCACTGGGCCCAGCGGAAGAATTTTAAGCCGCGATGTGGAAAAGTCGCTTGCACATGTACCCGAATCTAAAAAAGAGGAAGAATTGCCTGAAGGCATCGCACCATCTTTTTCTTCTATATCGGGAGAAACGCATGAACTCAGCGGCATTAGAAAAGTGATAGCTGATAGAATGAGTCAAAGCTTCCACGACAAACCACATGTCACATTGAATATCGAAATAGAGATGACCGAATTCTTAAACCTCAAGGACAGGTTAAAGGAGCATTTAGCTCAAAGCCAATTGTCGATTACACTAAACGACCTGCTGGTAAAAGTCGTTACGCAGTCACTAAAAAATCATCCCGAAATAAACGGAACCATTGAAGGCGACCGGGTGCTCCGTGCGGAAGAGATTAATCTAGGAGTGGCTGTTGCTACATCTGACGGTCTTGTCGTGCCTGTATTGAAAGATGTCGTTAACTTAACGCTGACCGAAATCGGGCAAAGCACTAAGAATCTTATTAAAAAGGCTCGTCACAATCAATTGAAACAGGAAGAAATAGAAGGCGGGACTTTCACTATTACCAACTTGGGGATGTATGAAATCACCAATTTTACACCCATCATAAACCCACCGGAGATTGCAATTTTGGGAATAGGTAAAATTAAAGAAACACCGGTGGTAAAAGACAATCAAGTGACAACAGGTCATATTTCTCATTTTAGCCTTTCTTTTGATCACCGGGCGATAGATGGTGCCCAAGGGGCTGAGTTCTTAAAAACAGTGAAATTATTAATTGAAAATCCTGAGACCATATGGACCATATAGATGGATCCTATAAAAAACATATCAATCCGTAGGAGGAATGACTATTGTCAGATTATGAAGTATTAATAATAGGCGCTGGCCCCGGTGGATATTCTGCTGCCATAAGAGCTGCCCAACTTGGCAAAAAAACTGCAGTTATAGAAAAAGATAGAATTGGAGGTGTATGCCTCAATCGCGGCTGTATTCCCACAAAAGTTTTTTCAGAAGCGGCTCATTTGAGGGAAAATATCGCCTTAAGTGAAAGCTGGGGACTTCAAGTGAAATGGCAAGGATTCAGCTTTGATGCTTTGAATCAAAGAAAAAATGAAACCGTGGCTGCTCTCACTAGTGGTGTGGCTGAATTATTAGAAGCGCATCAAGTTGAAATAATTGAAGGAAATGCTTCATTCGTTAACAATAAAACCCTTCAAGTTAACAATAGTCAATTAACCGCAGACCACATAATCATTGCTACAGGCGCCACCCCATCTTATTTACCAATTATTGACGATCTGGAAGGCGAATCAAAATCGCTCGTCTATGATACGAACGCAGTTTTTGAAATGGACTCTTTACCGGATCGTTTGCTCATTGTAGGAGGGGGAGTCATTGGTATAGAATTTGCTCATATTTTTAACAGTTTGGGATCTGAAGTCACCCTCATAGAAATACTCCCCCGGTTATTGCCTTTTGAAGATGAAACCATTGCCCAGGAAGTGCATGGACTTTTAGAAAATAACGGCGTAGAAATATATACCGGCACCACAATTGAAGCAATTAACGGGCAAGACAGCAACCAAGTGCTGCTTAATTTATATTCAGAACAAGACGGACGCTTTAATAATTATTGTGATACTGTCCTTAAAGCTGCCGGGAGAACCCCGAACATTTCAGGGTTCGGCTTAAAGAATACGGATATAGACTTCGAGAGCCAGGGTATTCATGTTGATCAGAATACTTTAGAAACCAGTGTGGAAAATGTTTACGCGATTGGGGATGTTATTAAAGGGTCTACGCAGTTAGCGCATGCCGCATATTATCAGGGCGAAAAAGTGGCTGAACTTTTAAATGGTGAAGGTTGTAATACTCATTCGATGAACCATAATAGGATAGATGATAATATCGTTCCTCGAGCCATTTTCACATCACCAGAAATTGGCGCTGTAGGCCTTACGGAAAAAGAAGCAAAAGAACAAAACTTGGAATATAAAGTGAGCCAATTCCCACTGTATGCGAATGGTAGGGCTGCAACACAGGGCAAAACCCTGGGATTTGTAAAAATGATTACTGATAGCAAATATAATGAAATACTAGGGGTCCATATTTTAGGAAACCATGCAAGTGAGTTGATCAATGAGGCAGCTTTAGCCATTAAATTAGAATGTACAGCAGAAGAACTTATAGATACAATACATGTACACCCATCCATAGGAGAAAGTTACCGTGAGGCAGCGATGGGAATATTTGGCCGTTCCATTCACTACATGGCATAAGCTAGACGTCATAAGTTAAACTCAGGGCTGCAAAATTAATTATAACTATGCGAATCAGTTTTTAAACCAAATGGAAAGCAATTGATTGAAATTGAAAATTCTCTATGTAAAGGGTAAATTGTTGTAAATATGGAAGTTAGGGAGGGATGTGCAATGTCAATTTTGAAAGGAAAAGTTGCCTTGATTACCGGTGCCAGTAGAGGTATTGGAGAGGCAATTGCTTATAAATTTGTCCAAAACGGCGCTTCGGTTGCCTTAACAGGTAGAAAAGCGGCGCCATTAAAAAAAGTAAAAGATACGATCATAAACAATAACGGCAGCGCTGAATTATTTCCTTTTGACGTCTCACAGGTGGAAAAGCTTGATTCTTTATTCCAACAAGTAATCGAAACCTTCGGGCGCCTCGACATTTTAGTCAATAACGCGGGCATTTATAGCGACACGCCAATTGAAGACATTTCACCAGAAGAATGGGACAAGGTTTTAGAAATCAATTTAAAGGCAACTTTTTTTTGCACCCAAAAAGCGCTGCCTTATTTGAGAAACAGTAAGGGGACAGATAATCCTAAGATTATCAATATGGGATCTTTGGCCGGAGATATTGGTGGTATTCTTGCAGGTGCGAACTATGGTGCTTCAAAAGCGGGCATTGTTTGCTTAACAAAATCCTTTGCCAAATACCTTGCCCCGGAGGATATTAATGTGAATGCTGTATCCCCAGGCATTATTGATACTGATATGACAGAAAATTACACAGAGGATATCATTTCCCGCATTCCATTTAAACGAAAAGGAACTCCAGAAGAAGTAGCAGATACAGCTCTCTATTTAGCCTCGAAAATGTCGGATTATATTACTGGACTAACCATTCCTGTTAATGGGGGAAGCTTTATGAAGTAATAAGAAATAATATGAGCAATAAAGATATCAGAAACCTACTCAACGACTACCCAAACCATGGGAGACGAAAGGCAGTGAATGCACATGGGCATGAAAAGTCATGCAGCAGTGATTTTACTATGTGTTCTCATTTTAGTTGGATCCACAATCGTTGAAATAGAAGCCTTACCGCA
>CAZARY010000210.1:0-3359 GCA_964487675.1 uncultured Clostridia bacterium
TATTAATATATTTGCATAGAGAAATGGAACGGTGGCAACCATTATTTGTCTTAAATCAAGACAAATGAGCTATTTGGCCTTGATTATCTAGAACTTATGTCCCATGCGTCGCCCGCGCTAGAGTGCGACCCGAGTCCTATGCCCCTAAAATTTTCATAATATTATTTATATTTGCATGGCAGTAGGATTTTCCCGAGTTTTATGGAATCAGTTATTATATATATTTTCAGTAAAGCATATTCAATAACATGGCCATCGTTACTGGCAGTTTATTTACAACTCAATACCAAATCCAACCATAAACCCATCCAATTAAATATGATACTATGATGCTGTGATGCTAAGTAATAAATCCCGTGAAAGGAGGAGAAACGTGCCTGCCGAGTGTGCTAGAATGGAAAAGAACCTGGATAGGTGTAATTGTACTTATCCGGGTTGCCCCAGAAAAGGCATTTGCTGTGAGTGTATCCATTATCATCTAAAGATGAACCAAGTGCCAGCATGCTTTTTCCCGCCGGAAGAAGAAAAGACTTACGACCGATCTTTCAAAAGATTTGCTCAAAATGTAGTTGGAAAGTATTAATCAAAAAAATAATCGAACAGGGAGGGTGTTACTTTGCCAGAAGAAATCAAATTCTATCAGGAAAATCAAATACCCCTGGAGATGCATAAAGTTAAGACTGTACAGAAATTAAATTTTTTACCGGCTGTCGAGCGCTACAAAGCTATCCAGGAAGCAGGGTACAATACGTTTTTATTGAAAAACCGGAATGTGTTTTTGGATATGCTGACTGACAGCGGTGTCAATGCCATGAGCGACAGGCAGCAGGCAGCCATGTTTATTGCTGATGATAGCTATGCTGGGTCAGAAACATATTATCGCCTGGAAAACCAGGTACTGGATATGTTTAACAAAAAATACTTCTTACCGGCCCACCAGGGACGAGCCTGTGAAAGCATCATCTCCCAAGTGTACTTAAATGAAGGTGCACTGGTACCAATGAATTATCATTTCACTACCACCAAGGCCCACATCAACATCAACGGCGGACAGGTAGAAGAACTTTTCATTGATGAAGCGCTAAACCCAGACAGTGAGCATCTTTTTAAAGGGAACATGGATCTGGAAAAACTCAAATCTTACATCGAATCCCATGGTGCAGAAAATATCGCTTTTGTGCGCATGGAAGCAGGCGCTAACCTCATAGGCGGACAACCATTTTCCCTGGAAAATTTGGAAGCAGTGCGTGAGATCTGCGATCACTATAATTTGAAAATTGTTTTAGACGCAAGTTTGCTTCAGGATAATCTTTACTTGATCAAAATGCGAGAAGCAGCGTGCAGCAGTATGCAAATTGCCGAAATCAATCAAAAGATTGCCGACCTCTGCGACATCATTTACTTTTCCGCTCGCAAGCTTGGATGTGCGCGAGGGGGCGGTATGTGTATGAACGATGAAGCAGATTACTACGCGATGCGAGAACTTGTGCCGCTTTATGAAGGTTTTCTCACCTACGGGGGAATGTCCGTACGTGAAATGGAGGCACTCACTGTTGGGCTACAAGAGACCCTGGATATGGAAGTTATTGAACAGGGGCCTCAGTTCATCAAATATCTGGTAAATGAATTAAGAGAGAAGCAAATTCCGGTAGTTGCACCTGCTGGCGGTTTGGGTGCGCATCTTGATGCCATGCAGTTTGTAGACCATTTATCCCAAAAAGAATATCCCGCTGGATCCTTGGCTGCAGCGCTTTATCTCACCAGTGGGATCAGGGCCATGGAGCGCGGTACCATGGCCGAAGAAAGAGATGAAAACGGCGAAGATATCCCCGCCCGGATGGAGCTTGTGCGCCTGGCCTTACCGCGCAGAGTATTCACCCTTTCCCAGGTAAAATATGCCATAGACAGGGTCCGCTGGCTGTATGACAACCGACATCTCATCGGGGGATTAAAATTTGTGGAAGAACCCAGTGTACTTAGGTTTTTCTTCGGTCGGTTAGAACCCGTCTCTGATTGGCCACAAAAACTGTTAGAGAAATTCAAACAAGATTTCGGAGAAGATATGTAGTCAGGAGAATCAATCTATCTAAGCTCCCTGCTTAATATTTCAATATGGTTTATTAAGTTAAATTAGGTATTTTAATTCCTCATCTAATATAAGCAGGGAGCTTTTTCCCTCACAAAGTGCTTTAAAAGAACTTTGAAAGCAAAGCATGCGTCACGCTTAACGCTTTGTGATAACATTTGCTTTCTTAACTAATGAGTCAGCACCTTTAACGCTTCATAAATTGAGTCCACCGGAATGACATGCATTTCTTCTGCATATTGCTTTGCTTCTTCGTAATCATACGGAGAAATTAAAAAGATTTCTATCCCCTCTGATTCAGCAGCCATGACCTTTTGCGCCACCCCATTGACACTGAGGATTTTACCATTTAACCGGAGCCGGCCGCTCCCCGCAATTGTCTTTCCCCCAGCAAGGTCCGTTTCAGTAAATGCATTTAACATAGCCAGTCCGTACATTAAACTTCCAGAATCTCCCCTCCCATCACGATCTACGGTTACAGCTTCTAGAAACTCTGGATCCAGGCGGGCAGTTAATTTGGGCAAAACACCTAAAGGCAATCTTTGTACCAAATATTGGTCACTGTCATTTCCTGCTAACCATCCCGTACTGGCGTGTGAGACCAATGTTGATGTAACCGTCTCATTTTCGACATCCCGCTTTTCGTTGAACTCCCAGCTTTCTACTCTAAACCCTAAATCATTCAATGCATCCGCTGAAAAACAACTAGACCAAGGGGTGTTTATGGGTGTTACCGGTTGACCGTTAAAGCCGGTGATAACATCTCCTTCTTCCAAACCGGTGTTTGCTTTATGCAATGCTTCAATTTCATATCCAAATCTTACTCGATCCGGGGCCTTAAAATAGGCAGTTAAGGCCTTAGCATGGTGTACCCCTTTTTCAAATAGCGATTCTAAATGCTCATCCAAAATACCTTTCTCTTCTTTTTCTCTACGCCAAGCGATTTGCTCTACCCCTATATCTTCAATAAAAATATTACAGAGCAAATGATAAACCCTGGCATTATGCACCGGCACACTAACCACATGAAAGCCCCCACTCTTGGCATCTGTTTTATGCCTGCCATCCTTATGATCAAGGTCAGCTTCTCCCCAGGCTGGGTGAACTTCTACCACACCTGTTAAATCATCAACAGTGCCCGAGGCTATATAATAATAATCTGTTGTCCAAAAAAGTCCTACAATTATAACACCGATAATCACCAGGGGTATCACGACCGTCTTGCGTTTAACCCGGTTTAGTTTTTTCATATTTTATATCACCTACACCCGTT
>CAZARY010000211.1:0-3352 GCA_964487675.1 uncultured Clostridia bacterium
CAGTTGCTTATCTACTGCTTCCTCTGCTTTCTGATATAGGTCATGGTAATACATACCAGCACCGAGATAAAGGTTTTCCAATTCACTTGTGATTACGGCCACGCGGTCTCCTTCTTTCAATTGCGCTGTCGTCACGGGTTGACCATCTTCCAGAGAAACGGTCATGATCAAGTCCGGAAAAGTGGCCAATCTATCTCCGCCCTGTTCCAGGGTCATGTATTCGTTCCAAAAGGTGAGCTCAAACGTCCCTTTTTGTTCATCTTCAATGACGGCAGTTCCGACATCAAAACCTCCCGTGGTTTCTAATTTTCTACTTTTTACGCTACCAGCAGAAACGATCACAGAGCCTGAAAGCGCCTCTGCCGCTCCTTCCGCCATTTCTAAAGGACCTTGAGATTCGTTTTTTAACATATTTTCTCCCACTTTAATGGCTTGACTGATAGCACCCACCGCACCATTCGCTCTTACGTATTTGACCGTGACCGGATTCCTGGCTACGGCCACCAATCCGCCAGCACTCACCGATATTTCTCTAATAATATTGGCACATTTAGAAAGGGGCCCTTTTACCTGAATCTCATGGTAATTATCTTGATCAGGGTTGCCCCCGCAAGCTGCCTGAACAGCGGTATAGTCAGATAACTCGTGAAGCCCCATGCTACCCATAGTCCCTATAGGGTGGGCTCTGCCATTGCAGGGCGCATCCACTACCGGCAAATCTAATACCGCTGACTGAAGCAAACCATTGACAGTTGTAGCACCACCGTTTTCATTGGTGATAATACCCACCACATCCTGGTCCAAACTTTCAATGAGCAGTCGAACAGATTCTACGTAATCCCTGGGTTTGACAAACCTTTCTTCTGCAGCAGGGGCTCCCACTAGTGCCACGGTAACTAAAATACCATCTTCTGGCATTGTTGATAATTCAGCAAAGCGGGGATAGCCGTATTGATAAGCCATATTGCCAAAATCAAGCCCTGTGCTTAAATCACCTCCACCACCGCCCCCCAAAATTGCACCACCATATACTGCCGCTTTAATGTCTTTGGCATCAAATGTCATAAACACGCACCCCCTTTTCGCACAGCTATTCGCTCCATTCATATATGGGTTTAAATTCTATCCTTTTTTATGATAAACAAGGTTATCAAGTACAAGGAAAACAAACTATATATGTGTTGCGATGCTTGAGCGAATATTGCTTTACTCTAAATGATACCAGCGAACCAATTTTGGAAAACTGCGTTAACGGTTTGACCAAACGCAGTGAGGAAGTTTAACGCAGCCCAACACTCAGGCGCATAACAATCACAAGTTTGGCAAAGCCATGAGCGAAAACATTACAACACCAAATACCACAATCATTCTGATTTAACTTGATAGTCAAAATAATAGATTCGATGTTGAAACATGAATTTATTTTAAAACTGGTCGAACTGGAAATATCGTTGATTATGTCTACTCGTACGTGGGGTAATCCCCTATTTCTCCAGATAAATATGCCATCATCACAGAACCCGCAGCCAAAACAGGGTCTACCACCCTGATATTCGAAATTTGTGCTTCAATTTTGGGTTTGGCACCAATGGTAGCAGTACCAGTACAAGCTAAGGCTGCTACTTCAACGTTTTTAGAAACCAACCTATTTACTGATGCAATAACTTTTTCCATGCCTGAAGCCTTCATTAATTCAAGTGTATTACTTACGCCCATGCCCTGTTCTGAAATCAGTTTGCTACCTAAAAGCTCAGTGACTGCCTTTGGAGCTTCATTTCTTAAAGTGAGCACACCAATTCGATCACTCATTGCAATAGAAATAGCTGCTAAAGCGCTTCCAGCGCCGACGACAGGTATTGTCAATTGCTCCCGGCATACTTGAACCCCTGGATCAGCGGCACAACTAACGATGATACCTTCTAATCCTCTTTGCTCCATTTCTTTTGCCAGTTCAACGATTTTAGGCTCTGCTTCCTGGTGGGTTTTTTCGTCATAAACTCCTTTGGGTTGGCCGTGTATACAATCATTTTCGATTTTAAAAGGAAATTGCTTTTCCAAAATATCACCATGAAGGTTAAGTATATTTGGATCATTTGTAGTAAGCACTCGAATTAGTCCAATATGCCTTTCTCTCATCCAGATACCCCCTTACAACCATAAATCAAACCCTCTTGTATCTATATCTGAAGCAATGCCGTTTCAATGTTAATAAAAAATAAATGCTAAAGAAAAATCTGGGCCCTGCACTGACTGTGCATGGCCCAGAAACTGTCACATTCTATAACAAGACACGTATCGCACCATCAACGAAGCCGTAAATACCATCCCCTGCAATTAATCCTGCTTCCCTCACTTCCATGGGCTCAGTACCGATGATAAGTCTTACCACCACAGCAACTAATACTCCAATCCCATATATAGGGCTGGTGATCAGCAGGCCAGTCGCAAGCAAAATGCCCATTTGCCTGCCAACGCCACCTAAAAACTGTACAATAGCGCCTGGTATAGCCCAAATCGCCATTTCATAGGCCATTTCAGGTTCAGCAGCAGCATATACAGTATCGGCAAACACATAGCTTATGGGGGGGAGTTCATCCAACTCAAAATGCATCCACATGAATAAGGCTACAAAAACCATTGCAACCACAAGGCCAATGAGTTCTCCAAAAAGCTGCTGCTTACGCCCGGCAAATTCATAAGCTACATCTTTACCGCGGCCTCTTAGCATCCATCCGGCTTTTAAGTCGTAACCCATATCAGCAAACACAGGACCGGTACAAGCCACAAAACCAGTCAACAATGCCAGGGGTACGGGTGGGATACCCATGAAAAGCCCCAAACTTAAGAAGATAACTGTAATAGCAAAACCAGGGAACCATCCAGAATGCATGGCAGATAGACCTACCAGTAAAGTTGAAATTACTGCTGACAGGGCAATCCATACCACCCATAAAACTAGCATACCTATCGTCATTTCTACCCATAAAGCGCTAATTACTCCTAGTACCGCACCGCCTGCAAGGAAAAGTCCCAAGTGTTCAAAGATAGACTTTTTTACAATTTCAGGTGTAACGGTAGGCTCACCTTCATAAATTTCTTTACCGAATCCTCCGCTTTTTTCTTTGTCTGAGTCCTTTTCCTCTTCATGTTCATGTTGTCTTTCCTCTTCTTCTCCAGGCTTTTTACCTGCTTTTCTCTCTTCTCTACGTGCCCTTTCCTGCTTCACAATCACATTTATGGCCTGGATTAAGGCGACGATTCCGGCTCCAATCATAAATCCATGAGGAATATAGGTATCACCCAAATTAAAGCCAAACAGAAATTCCGAATATCCACGCACAATCAATCCAAC
>CAZARY010000212.1:0-3345 GCA_964487675.1 uncultured Clostridia bacterium
GGTGCCATGCTCCCGATTTTGGGCTGCGTTAAAACTCCTTCACTGCGTTCGGTCAAACAGTGAACGCAGCTTTTCCAAAATCGGTCCGCTGGTATAATCTAGAGCAAAGAAGTATTCGCTCAAGCATCGCAGCGCACATATAATTTGCTCCCCTTGATTTAACTTGATAATCAGATTCTAAAATACCTGTATCAGAAAAAAACTAGGTTGAAATCAACCCAAAGGCTACACTGTATAGGGCCACCTCAAGTTAAAATCTCCAAAGAGATTTGTTTAGAATAACAATCAAATAAAAGGACGAGTGATTGAACAGTAGTTCCCTATAATTAATAAAAATATAGCCCTTTTTAAGGGCTATATTCATTAAGCGGTCAGTGCCCACTCAAGGTAGGCGTTATTATCTTCTCTTCATCTAAAGCGAGTGGTTGCCAAATCAACATAAGGATAAAATTCCAATCCGGCGATCACTTCCGAGGGAGCTATTTCAACTTCTTCACAACCAAAATTGTATAAATTAATGACAATTTCCCCTCTAAAGTTTTTCTCAACAACTCCCGTAGTAGTGACGACATTCTTTTGAAGTATAAGCTGTGGAATGCTGTATACAGCTGCAACATAATCACTAGGCACATTCAATTCACAACCTGTTTTTACAATTTTGCTTTCTCCCGGTGCAATCTTTACCGCCACGCCTTCCCCATTTTTTACATACAAGATTGGCTTGTCTATTACTTTGTATTCCGGAGTACATTGCGTATCTACAGCAATTGGCAAAAACATTGTTAACGCCCCCTATCACTATTTAATTGTCTTTCAGTTCATACTCATGATGGCCTCCTTTCAAAAAATTTAAACCGGGAAATTAGCTTCGATTATATTTATGCATTGATTTGATTCCATTAATTTTACTCCTCTAGCCAACAATTACAAAACTTATGCTGATCCCCCACAATGACTATAATTTCATGTCTTTCTAATTTCAAATTACATCCCTTTTCCTAAAATGTCAAGCATTTACAAAAATATTTTTTCTCCAATTTAAGCTGGATTTAAAAGCGTTTAGATTGCTTTTTGTCTAAGTGATAATTCCTAAACAAAAATTTAATGCTTAAGCGCAACATTGAGACCAGCAAAAAATCCCAGGGAAATTAATTTCCCTGGGATTTTTTTCAAAATGCCCCGCTAATCGTTATATAAATCTAATGGCCTATTGCTCTAATGACTCCGAAAAAACTTCCTGGGCATCTCTTCCATCAGTGGTGTGAATGCCTTCTAACCACTCCAGGATCATGTCTTCATTTTCTTCTACCCATTCCTCAGCGACTACTTCAGGGTCTCTTTCTTCTCTACTGTATTGGAAAATCCACTCACTCTGAATATCGCTGTCTATATCAAACTGTTCGAGAAATAGATAAAAATTGGGGTCATCTTCTTGAAGGCCACTTCTAGCTATTGTGCCAATTTCTTCTGGGCCGCCCCAGATCCCTTCGGGGTCCTCAAGATATTCAAAATCAAATACTACGTTCATCCAATGCGGCTCCCAGCCGTGGAATACAATCCATTCTTCATTCTCTATTGCTTGATCTACCTCTGTCAACATGGCGCTGGTAGAGCTTGGAATCATTTCCCATCCTTCCAAGTTGTAAATGCTTTCTTCTATTGCTTCTTCGATAATCTGGTTCCCCTCGTTGCCAGGCTCAATCCCGTAATATTCATGATTAAATTTTTCTCCGTGTTCATGCAAATCCGCCATCGAAGTTACTCCTGCTTCATACACGTAGGTGGGAACCGCTGATTTATAGATCGATTCCTCGATCTCCCGGCTTACTTCTACAATAGATCCTTCATCTATGTGTTCTTGAAGCGGATCGCCTATGGTTTGGAACCAGGTTCCTGTAAACGCATCTAATTCTCCTTCGGATAGACCTTCCAATATTAAAGGTATGGCGTAAGTGGTAATTTCAACGTCATAATCGATTCTTTCTAAAATATTCTTTAGGACATGGGTTTTTTGGGTTACGCCTGGCCATTCAACAATCCCGAATTCGATCTCCTCTTGCACCGTAATTTCATCTTTAACTTCTTCTTCCCCTTCTTCGCAACCTACTAATACGGAAGTGCTCACTAACAATACCAGAGCCAATACCGTGACAAAAAATTTTGTGCTTAACAGCTTCAAAATGAAGACCCTCCTCTAAAATTATTTTACCTTAATTGATTGCACATGTTACCTCACATTTATTTCATGTTGTAAGTATGCGTAAGTGCTTGTTCTCCTTTAAAAGCATTTTCTAGTCGCTTGTAATTTTTCTTTAATTTTTGTTTTTCTTTTAATTTTTGATTGGGGTCGGTCAATGCTTGGTACAAAATACTCCCTTCAACATCATTTGGAACCGGCCAATCTAAAAGATGGCAAATTGTTGGGACAATATCCGGTAAGCTCATGGTCCGATCCATTAAATCCCCTTCTTTAATACCTGGACCTGCTGCAAGAAAGAGGCCTCTCAACTCTCCTTCCCCGTATTCTGCTGTGGGTAAGTGTGGACCGTGTTGTTCACCAAATTCAGGGGATAAGGCAAATATTACATCGCCGATACGATCCCCGTGTAACCCTAATATTCTGGCGTCTTCACGCGTTAAAGCTAGTTTGATTGGTTTTGTACCGGTTTGTTCATCTGTATAGTCATACAAAGCGTGGATGATTTCTTGTTTTACCTGCTGTTCTTCTTGTCCAGGTTCAACTATGCCATCCGGGTCTCGACCTTTTAAGTTAACGTACACATGACAAGACCTTTGTACGACTGCCTTGGAATTTTCCCAGTCTACTGTCATATTTCCTTCATCATCTTCAACCAATTGAGTCAATCCTCGATCGGCCAAAATTTTGATAGGATTAAACTCCGCTGTAGTTGCTTTGCATCCGTGATCCGATACTAAAATAATCAAGGTTGAATCATCCGCAGCATCCAGCATCTTTCCAATCATTTCATCTAGGCTTTCATACATAGCTTGATCTATAGCCTGGTACGTACCCACTTCTTCTTGATCAGAGTTTGTCATTGGATCCATTTTAGTGGCATATTCATGATATGCCCAATCCAAACTATGGCAGTGCATGGCAAAGAAATCCCAGTCATGATTTTTCATCAAGGTGGCGCAAGCGTTTCCCAGCCACTTATTTTGTAAATCGACAATTTCTATATAAGTTTGGCTATCCAGCCAACCGAGTGTATCGGCCATATGCCCTGCTCGGATGGGGAAACCTTCCTCAAAAGGTATTTCGTTTTCGACAGATTCAGGGAACCCCCAACCATGGCGGTCACAGATAGGGCTCACATAAAGCTT
>CAZARY010000213.1:0-3312 GCA_964487675.1 uncultured Clostridia bacterium
AAAAAATGAGCCCATTATGGGCTCATTTTTCAATCCATTTTCCAATCTTTAAAATACAAAGTGTTCGCAAAACAGATTGTGCATTTTTTTAAGATTTAAACTTTATAAACTTTACTTGCTTTATTCTCGATATCTTCCCCGGTTAAAAGCATCCCTGATTGCCGATCCTAGTTTTCCGGACCTTATTGTTGCAGCACTTACGCCATCTACTTCCGTTTCTATTTCATCTAATACAGGCGTATCTTCAGGGGTACCTTCCATATGCTCTGTCCTTTCAACAATTTCTTCTACGCCTTGTGCACCTTCAATGTAATTTAGTGCTTCTTCATATTGATTTGCCATTCCCTCGATTTGTTCTTCGTCAAAAACATAATCTTCAGGTACTTCTGGATCTTCTTCGTAAACTATGCCATCATATTTTTGCCATCTTAAACCAGCCTCAACAATTTCTTCATCTTCAACAGTAAGCTGCAGACTTACGTTATGTTCCCTGTCGTCAAAATGGCCCCGATAATCGCCGTCTCTCAAGTCCCATACTGGCCATTCAGCCTCTTTCACGACTTCTTCCTTTTCTACGACTTCTTTCTCTACGACTTTCTCGTTCTCATTTTCATTCGCTTCTTCTGCTGGTTCTTCCTCACAGCCAATCAATAGACCACCTGCTAACATCATGACACCAGCTAATGTTAATACAAAAATTCTTTTCAACAAAAAAACCCCTCTCCTTATTTAAAGCTTTTTACTTAACTATAACTTTAGCCTATCATTTGCATTTAAAAATTTCAATATCTGAATGTAAACAAGTTCGTAATCGAAAAGCAATTATGATTTAATCTACCAATTCCAATAATAGATTTCCATGATATAATCTATCAAGGGCAGATAGCAAAATCAACCTGCCTGCGGGGGTATATATGACAAATCTAAAAATGGGTCACTTCATGTTCTGAAGTGACCCACTAAAACAGCTTTTTCCCCTTATTTGTTTATCATTGATTATTCTCCTGCCATGATGTTTTCCAGGTCTTCATCTACATTGCTGTTGGGCCGAATGTCAAATTTGTCTACGAGCACGTTAAGTACATTTTCTGATACGAAAGCCGGAAGGGTGGGGCCAAGGTAAATCTTTTTCACGCCGAGATACAACAAGGCCAGTAAAACAATCGTTGCTTTTTGTTCATACCAGGCAATATTGTAAGAAACGGGTAGGTCATTAATATCATCCAGTTCGAAAGCTTCAGCTAATTTTTGAGCAATCACCACCAGGGAATATGAGTCGTTACACTGGCCAGCGTCCAATACCCTCGGAATACCACCAATTTCTCCTAGATCCAATTTATTGTAGCGATATTTAGCACATCCACCAGTTAGAATAATTGTGTCTTCAGGTAAAGCTTTGGCAAACTCAGTGTAATATTCCCTACTTTTATGCCGTCCGTCACAACCTGCCATCACCACAAATCTTCTGATATCTCCATTCTTAACCGCTTCTACCACTTTATCGGCCACACTTAAAACTGCATTATGGGCAAAACCTCCTGGAATTTCACCTTGCTCCAATGCTTCAGGGGGATTGCACTGCTTGGCGTGTTCAACCAGTTGAGAAAAATCTTTGCTACCGCCTGCTTCGCGATCCGGTATGTGCGTGACCCCGTCAAAGCCAACCACACTTGTAGTATAAACCCGGTCTTTATACGTATCCTTGGGCGGCACCAGGCAGTTGGTGGTCATTAAGATAGGCCCATTAAATTTCTCAAATTCTTCTTTTTGCAGCCACCAAGAACCACCATAATTGCCTACAAAATGATCGTATTTTTTAAAAGCTGGATAAGCGTTAGCCGGAAGCATTTCACCGTGGGTATACACATCGACGCCGGTATTTTTCGTTTGCTCCAATAGCTCTTCCATATCCTTGAGGTCATGACCGCTGATGAGAATACCTGGATTATTTCTTACGCCAATATTCACCTGGGTGGGTTCGGGGTGGCCGTAAGTTTCAGTATTGGCCTTATCCAGTAAAGCCATGGTATTTACCCCGTATTTGCCACATTCCATTACCAGCTCCACCAGCTCATTCACACCAAGGCTATCATCCGTTGTGGCTGCAAGTCCTTTGTGCATGAAACCAAATATTTCATCGTCCTGGTAATTCAAAACATAAGCATGGTGGGCATAGGCTGAAATACCTTTAATGCCATAAGTAAGCAATTCTCTTAAAGAATTAATATCTTCATCTTCAGCCGATAAAACGCCTACTGCCTCTCCTTTCTCATAAAAATCTTTTTCATCGCTCGCCTGCCAGGTAGCGTGCTCTATCAGCTGCTTCTCAATGTTTTCGCCATGTTCTTCCTTAAAACGTGGGGCAACTTGCTGTTTGATTTGATCCCTCATTTGGAAAGCTTTCTTAATTTTGTCAACAAAATACCTTTCGCTGAAATTAACGTTGGTAACAGTGCTGAATAAGCTTTCCATCACAAATTCATCAACCGCTTTATCTTTGATCCCTAAATCACGCCCTTTGTGGGCATACTGAGAAATGCCCTTCAGCACATAAATTAGCAAATCCTGAAGATTAGCTACGGTGTCCGACTTCCCACATATGCCAGCTTTCATACTGCAACCCTGATTTTTCAGTGTTTCCTGGCATTGAAAACAGAACATGCTCACGAAAATCACTCCTTTTTTAGGCTTGTTGTCTAATTTCGTTTTTAATTATATAAAACCTTCTATACTTGGTCTGTAATCTATGTCACATTTACTTAAAA
Organism: uncultured Clostridia bacterium; assembly: GCA_964487675.1. Taxonomy (GTDB): domain Bacteria; phylum Bacillota; class Natranaerobiia; order Natranaerobiales; family Natranaerobiaceae; genus CAZARY01. The sequence continues at coordinate 2,766 of CAZARY010000213.1, forward strand.
TAATTTCCTCTATCATCTCTATTTGTCAAATCAGTTCCTAAATAAATCCATTACATAAAAAATTACAGTACAACCAAAGTCACTTGTTTCAGGTCAGCTTGGTCAACTTGCTGTTCTCCTAGCGTTAAAACAAAGGGCTATTTGCTAATTTTGTTTTGACATAGTCCCACAGCTAAAGCAGTGAGCTTTCTGGTTGATTTTCTCGTAAAAAAATTTATTTACCAAACAAAACGGCAAAGTACCGTTATTAAAGTACGTCATTTAAACCATAATATGTCAAATAATTTGAATTATTTCGCCTATTATGATAACTTATAGCCACCAAAATACATAAGAAAGGTGGTGACATGATGCCTACTTATGTTTTGCTCACTAAATTGACCAATGAGGGCTGCAGCACACTTAATAAAAAGCCCGAAAGAATCAAAGAAGTCAATCAAGAAGTCGAAGCAATGGGCGGAAAAGTGATTTCCCAATATCTTATTTTAGGAGAATATGACTTTCTTAATATCGTTGAAGCACCCGACAATGAAACCATTGGAAAGAT
>CAZARY010000214.1:0-3276 GCA_964487675.1 uncultured Clostridia bacterium
GTAAAATATTTGGTTATTATTTGTTCATACTGTGTTATCTAGGCAGTAGATAGTAACTCTTATCCTATTCTTGAGGTGCTTCTTCTTCCTCATATACAGGCAATATCAAGTTTAGCACAATGCCTGCTACGGCTGCAACTACCATACTGCTGACTTCAACAGTTTCACCAATTTCAAATGAGGCATCTCCAACACCCAACACAAGGATAACACTTGCGATAATTAAGTTTCTAGTTTGTACTAAATTCACTTGATTTTCCACCACGGTTCTCACACCCACGGCAGCAATCATACCATAAAGCAGAACGGATACACCGCCGATGACGGGCTCAGGTATGCTCATAATTAAAGCTTCAATCTTTGGTACTATTGAAAGTAATATAGCCCAAAGCGCCCCCATGGTGACAACAAAAGTGGAATAAATCCTGGTGAGCGCTAAAACCCCGATGTTCTCACCGTAAGTAGTCAAGGAAGCACCGCCCACAGCACCAGAAATAATAGTAGCTATACCGCCACCGTAAAGGGTGGGGTCGAGGCCCGGATCCCTTTTGACGTCTCTGCCGACGGTATTTCCAATCGCTAATACGTCTCCGATATGTTCGAGCAATGAAACTAAAGCCGCTGGCGTTACAATTGCTAATACTGCCCAATCAAATTTGGGGGCTGTAAATCCAGGCAGGCCTATCCATCCGGCCTCTGCTACCGGGGAAAAATCTACTAATCCAATGATGGCAGCAACAATATAACCCGCTAAAAGTCCGAAAATAACCGGTATAACTTTTAACATGCCCTTGCCAAACAAGCTGACAACCAGAGCCACAACGAGGGCAACTGCCGCAGCGCCGTAGTGTTCTGAAGCCATATCAATTCCAATTGGCGCCAGACCTAAACCAATGGTCATAATTATTGGACCTGTAACAACAGGTGGGAATACCCTTGCCACCCGATCAGGCCCTAGTCCTCTAACAATTAAACCCACAATTAAGTAAACCACACCGGCTCCGATAATCCCAGCTTGGACGTATTGAAGTCCCAGGACGTCTGCGCCAACGAGAATTGGTGCCACAAAGGCAAATGAGGACCCCAAAAAGGCAGGCACTTTATGCCCTGTCATAAAGTGGAAGATAATCGTACCAACGCCTGCAGCGAACAAGGTAGCCGAAACACTGAGACCTGTAATAATAGGTATAAGTATCGTAGCACCAAACATCGCCAGGGTATGCTGCAGCCCTAAGAATACCTTTTGACCCGTTGAGAAGTAGCCAGAAATGTCCATTCCGCGCCTAAACCTTTCTTCAAAATTCAGCTGCTCTTCACCCTGTTGCTCTTCTTTTCTTTCTTCATCAGCCACGAGTTATCCCTCCTTTTTTTATAAAACTAACAAGAAGACTGCAACTACCAAAATCGGTTAGTATATCAGTGCTTATTTTTCATAAATCACCTCCCCAGAGTAAGGCTTGTTCTGTTGAGTTTGCGGAAATGTGATTTAAAAATAAGGCCATATAAATTTATCGTTTTATCGCTATTGTCAAAAATTCGAATTTGAGTTTTGAAAACTATACTATGGCTTGCCGGATCAGTTTTAAATTGATCCGGCAAGCAAATAACAAATTAAAAATACTTTCTCCCGCATCAATGATAATTTAGGCTATCCGGCCAGTTCTTTTAGCGCTTTGACGAACGCTTCTTTAGGTGGATCCACAATGCCTGCTCCGATTTGTCCTACCCCGGCATCTTTATGGGCAATGCCTGTATTAATTCTGGGGACGATGCCTTTTTCAATTACTTTTCTTACATCGATGCCAGTGGGCGTGCCGCGGAAATCAAGGGCAGGAATGTTAAAGTCTTTGTTCTCTGTAATGGTGATCTCGTACATTTCATTGGTAGCTTCATAGGCATCTTTGGGTTCTCCTCCAATGAAGTTTACAATCGCAGGTGCTGCTGCCATGGCAAAACCACCCACTCCCACAGTTTCTGTGATTACACTGTCGCCAATATCTCGGCTGGCATCATCGCCACTAAATCCAGAGAAAAATAATCCATCAGGTACATTGGCCTGTCCTGTAAACCATTTATCCCCGGTACCACTCACTTGTATGCCAAAATCTGTACCATTTCGCGCCATGACAGTAACCATGGTGCAGTTTTCTATGTTGCGCGCTGCATCAGCCATATTTTTAGCAGCAGCCATAATGGGGTTCAAGGCATTCAAATCATTACCACTCATAAATGCAAGTACCTCTGCAGCGATACTTTCTTCGCCTTTGAAATAGCTGCTCACCCTGCTCAAATCGATTCGAGGCGCATCGTAGGATTTTTGCTTACCGAGTTCGGTTTCCGCAATGAATGGCGCAAGCGTCCTGATCATTAATGAAGTAGTGGCCCTATTTCGGTTGTGGGCCTCATCACCCATGTGGAGGGCCTGGGATATTAAAGTCTTTACATCAAGCCCACCGCTTAGCTTCAGGGCTTCTCGAATAGTGGGAGCGTAAACTTCATCTAACCATCGAAGACGATTCAACACTTCGTTATCGTAAGCGCCATATCGAAGCACCTTCCCAAAACCTTCGTTCATGTTGGAAAAAGTCTTATGGCCAGATTCCTGATCTTCCACCACATATACCATCTGTGACGGCGTAATAACCCCGGACATGGGCCCGGCTGCACCATAATGGTGGCAGGGCGCAAATTCGATATCACCGGATTCTAGTACTTTCATGGCTTCTTTTTCATCTTTTGCCATGCCCTCATAAATTGTGCCCGCTATCATACCGCCTCGCAGGGGTCCACTCATGCGTTCCCATTCAACTGGGGGGCCTGCATGGAGGAAAATATTATCTTTCATCCCTGGTAAAACATCTTTTGCTCTTTGCACATCCACCAGGATAGGCCTTACAGCCATCATTTTCTCTACTGCTTTTTGATTCGCTTCATCTATTTTGCTCATTTTTTACCACCTCCTATGATTGCTCGGGGTTAAATATGCTATTTTGTTGATTTAAACTTACTCAAATTTTTAGCGCTTCAACGGTTCAGTACTTGTTCATTCATATTTGTTCATTCTAATTGGTACACATTTCATGCACAATGCACCCATAAGTGTTCAACATCTTTTAGGATTCTTCAGGATAGGTAAGGGGCAGCTACACAAGCCGCCCCATCAAACTTTCTTCAACGTATCTTATTCTTCCAAAAAGGCTACAGCCCTGCAAAAAGCTGCCTCACCGTCTTTAAACTTCCAGGGAAATACGCCAATTTTCATGCGCTTGTTTTGAA
>CAZARY010000215.1:0-3259 GCA_964487675.1 uncultured Clostridia bacterium
AGACAGTTAACGCAGCTTTTCCAAAATCGGTCCGCTGGTATGATCTTGAGCAAAGAAATATTCGCTCAAGCATTGCAGCACACATTTAATTTGCTTTCCTTGATTTAACTTAATAGCCAAATTCAAATATACTTGTATATACTCGTACTCTTTAAACTAGGGAACTGCTTGTTACGCCCACTTGTTTATATATAGCGCCTCTCAAATAATAACATTCATATGGAGATCATATAACTTATAAGTTTAATAAAACGAATTGATTTCCACAAAACAATAGCATATCAATAAAGATGACATATATATTAAGCCTTTCGATTAATGCAATATGATTGGATTGGATGGAATAGGGGTAGGGGTAGAGATGGAGGTAGGAATAGGGATAAAATTAATATTTTAAGATAGGTGAAGTAATATGGCGGCGAATTATATTCAAAACTTCAACCCTACGACAGGAGAAAACCTGGGCTATTATCAGATAGCCTCACAAAAAGAAGTGGATACTGCCATGGCCTACGCTAGAGAAGCTTGGCATCAATGGAAAGAAATTTCCCTGGCAAAAAGAAGCCAGGTAATAGCTAATGTCAGAAAAGAACTGACAGAAAATATGGGAGAATTAGTAGACACAGTTTGTACAGACACGGGTAAAGTACGACAAGAAGCTTTAATGGCCGATATATATCCTACCCTAGAATTGGTCAAGTACTACGAAAACAATATAACCAAAGTATTAAGCGCAGAAAAAAGGGCCACTCCTCTCTCAGCCATTGGAAATGTTTCCTGGGTGGAGTACCATTCCAGGGGCGTTGTAGCAGTTATTTCTCCCTGGAATTATCCGCTGCAGCTTGCTTTGGTGCCTGTAATCACAGCAGTTGCTGCGGGCAATGCTGTTTTACTTAAACCTTCAGAAATCACCCCCTTAACGGGTGAAAAAATAAAAGAATTATTAGCTGGGGTGCCCGATTTTCCACTAAACCTTGTGCAAGTACTCCAGGGAAATGGCATCGTGGGTCAGCGGATAATAAAGGCCGAACCTGACATGATCTTTTTTACGGGAAGTGTTTCCACGGGGAAAAAAATCATGTCAGCGGCAGCAGAAAAATTGATCCCGGTGGAACTAGAGTTAGGTGGTAAAGACCCTTTTATTGTTCTAGAAGACGCCAATCTGGAGCGAACCGTTAATGGTGCTATTTATGGAGCATTTGCCAATACAGGCCAATTGTGCGTCAGCGCAGAAAGAATTTACGTACAAGAATCCATACTGGATGACTTCATCTGTAAAGCAAAAGAAAAAACTTCACAATTAAAAGTAAATCAGGGCTTTTGGGGGGATATCGGGCCTTTCACCCATCCGGAGCAGAAAAAGCATGTCACCAAACAGATTCATGAAGCTTTGGACCAGGGCGCAAAAATAGTCAACCATGACGTCCAAAAAATCAAACAGCAGCTTTCTTCTTCGGGTAAAGCAGGGGAACTTGGCGACCGCCTGGATAACCAGCTTGAACCAATTATTTTAAGCAATGTCAATCATGCTATGGATATCATGTTTTCTGAAACCTTTGGGCCGGTTATGCCCATCATGAGTTTTTCTTCAGATGAAGAAGCCATAACCCTGGCTAATAGCAGCCGCTACGGGCTAAATGCCAGCGTGTGGAGCAGAGACATTAACCGAGCCAAATACATTGCCAGCAGGTTAGAGACGGGGAACTGCATGATCAACGATGTCCTTCGCAACGTAGGCAATCCTTACCTGCCTTTTGGCGGCGTTAAGCAAAGCGGTTTAGGCAGATATCACGGGCCCGAAGGGCTGCGTAACTTTTCCCATATCAAGTCCATTATGCACAATAAAAGTCAGCGTACCCGAGAACTCAACTGGTTCCCATTCAGCAAGGAAATGCATCAAAGCATCACAGAGTTCCTTACCTCGTATTTCCGGGATCGCTGGATAGTGGCCAAAATGGCCAAAGTATCCGTTCTCTTTTTACAGATGTTAAGAAAAATATCTAATAAATGAAACCCCTACGCTGTTCCGCTACTGGGCCAAGCGCAAAATTAAACCAGCCAAAAGAGTAATCCTGGGAATATAAGAACTCACCTTGGAATATTCATTTAACCCGTGAGACCCACCTCCGATGGGACCTAATCCATCAAGGGTTGGCACGCCCATTGCCGCGGTAAAACTGGCATCAGAGCCTCCTCCTGTTTTTGTTTCCGGTAATTCAAATCCCAGTTCCGCTGCCACCTGCTGCGCTTCTTTATACAAAGCCTCTATATCCTCTGTTTTTTGCATGGGGGGGCGATTGATTTCCCCTTCTAGTATTCTTTTGGCTCCTGCTAGGTAAGACTCAGAGGCAATACCTTCTAAATTCGCTTCTGCCTTTACAGCTTCCTCCATGGTTTCAATACGTAAATCTATTTCTGCACTGGCTTCTTCAGGCACAACATTCACGGCAGTGCCGCCTTGAACAGTCCCGGCATTGTAAGTGGTCCCTTTTTGATAGTCATTTAATTGATGAATTTCCAACAAGGCATCTGACAGCTCAATCACAGCACTGATTCCTTTCTCTGGCTCTACGCCGGAATGAACTGCCTTCCCTTTACAGGTCAATGTATATCTGCCTACGCCTTTTCTTGCGGTTACCACTTCCCCATTTGATCTACCGGGTTCTAGCACCAAAGCATAGTCAGCATTTTGCGCTTCATTTTCAATCAATTGCCTAGACGTGGGAGAGCCCACTTCTTCATCGCCATTTAACAGTATTGTAATGGAAGGGAGTTGATTTTCTAAACCCTGCTGATTTATGGCTTTTAACGCCCAATAAACAGCAGTTAAACCTGATTTCATGTCATTAGCCCCAGGTCCATACACATAGTCTCCCTCTCGATAAAAAGGCCTCTCTTTCACGGTGCCCTCGGGAAATACGGTATCCATATGACCAATGATTAGGATTTTTTTCGGCTTTTCTTGATCGTTAGAACGAACAATTAAATTTTTACCATAGTTTTCAGAGGTCTCTTCTTCTACCTGATAATCAAGGTCTGAAAAAATGCTTTTTAATTCCTCCGCTATTTTATTCACTCCTTCCACGTAACTTGTCCCGCTGTCCTGGTTGACCAATTTTTCAAGCATTTTAATGATGTCTTTTTCCTGCGCTTCCATGTATGGCCGAATTTGTTTCAATGCTTGCACTTCTTCCACCTCCCAAAATGCCCCTGCTGGAGCTTTAATCTAAAAATAAACTTAAAAAGGAGCTGAATAAAA
>CAZARY010000216.1:0-1660 GCA_964487675.1 uncultured Clostridia bacterium
AAAGTTTAAGATATTTCGTGTGCAGGGTTGTTGAATGAACTATTGTAAATAATTCTGATAAATGATATTTTAAGAAAATGATAGCAATAGTTAAGAGTGTATTTTGTAAAAGGCTGAACCGTTTGCAAGGTTAAACTTTTCCAATCATTTAACGATAAAGGGGGGAAGAATGATGAGTGATCAAAAGCGTTATGTATTGATAATGGATTGCCACAGCAAAGAAGATCATGATGGGGAAAGATATATTGACGAAGAAGAATTTCAAAAAATCAAAGCAAGATCTAAACAAGGGGAAGTCAATCTTAATTGTTCCCAGTGCAACTTAAAGGTAACGGATGAAGAAGGGAATTTGATTTTTAGTCATTGTCAGGTGGATTGATGGGTTGATATAAAGTGGATCTAATTAGGCTTGTATGCTATAAGACGCATAAAACAAAAAATCTGTGAAACGACAATAGAGCACTCTTTTAAAGAAAGAGTGCTCTATTGTTTAATCAACTCTATTGTTTAATTAAAGGGATCATTTATTCATGTATATTCATCTCAAACACATATGAATTCTGTTATACAGAAAAATATTAAAAATAATAGAAAAATTTATTAGAATACACAGGAATTATTAAAAAAATTGTAGAAAAAGTAATAATAAATAATAAATCCGTTTTTATAAATTCTAAAAGTGCGGATATAACTATCAGGAGGTGGGAGAATGCAAAGACTGGAAAAAATGAAGGAATTTTTTAAAAGCAAAGCGGATTTCCCCTTACACGACCTACATGACCACCCGAGTTCTGCAAAAACTTTCCCGGGCGGCGGGCATTACCGTATGGAAATTCCGGGGATAGAGGTTCCATCTAACATGGAAATATTAGCAGAGGAATCTCACAAACGGAATGTACCCATACATAGAGTGATCGCTACTGTTTGTGGTTCTGCTCTTTTGGATTTTCAAGAGCTGAAATACATGGCAGAAATTGCGGCACAGGAAAAGTATGAAATGCTTATAAACCCCATGCAAAGCAGGGGCTGGGATATTGGGCGGCAATTCACCACAGAAGAAGGGTTTGTTTCAGGCATGCGTATCCGGGGACAAGATGGTTTGTATCTTTGGTTGAAGGAATTGGATCGCTGTTTGGAGGCAGGGTACAGGGGCTTCCTTATTCCCGATGAAGGCTTATTGTATGTAGCAAACCAATTGCGAGACGAAGGGATTATTCCCGCTGAAACCAAATTCAAAGTGTCAGTTTTTGCTGGGCACGGTAATGCCGTGGGGGGCAAAATTTTGGAAGATATGGGTGCAGATAGCTTCAACCCGTTGGGCGATCTATCCCTGGCTATGCTAGCAGCCATAAGAAAAGTCAATGATATTCCCTTAGATGTGTATATGAGCCTGGTGAATTCTATGGGAGGTTTTCAAAGGCATGTAGAGGCCGATGAAATTGCCAGGGTTTGTGCACCGGTTTATTTTAAATGGGAACCTGGGAAAAATGAGAAAGACATCTATAATGCATGGACGGAAACAGGTCACTTAGATCACCTGGTGAGGATTAAAGTAAAATATGCGCAAATTTCAAAAGAATGGTGTGACAGAAGTGAGCATACATTGACCTTTAACGATTATAAAGAGGATTTAGCGATCCCGAAGCCCTAGCGCTTGACG
>CAZARY010000216.1:1760-3258 GCA_964487675.1 uncultured Clostridia bacterium
CCTTAATGTGTGCGTTAAAAAGATGGACTTGTTTCGTATTTGACAGAGGAGGGAATCCACTTGGACAAAGATTATCTCAATAATATCCCCACCCACCAACCCAAATATCCTGTACAAACTTTAGAGAAAGCCTTAGACATTATTGAGCTATTAAAATCTCAATCCACAGACGAAGGTCTTGGCATCAGCGATTTAAGTGAAATGCTAAATATTGGCAAAAGCACTATTCATAGGTTATTAGATACATTAGTGGCTTATCAATATGTTGAAAAAACCCGGGAGGGGAAGTACAGGTTGAACTGGCGCCTATATCAAATCGGCAACGCATTACCGCAACAAAGAAATATCAACAATGTGGACATAAAAGTATTAAAACAGCTAAGCGACACCATAGCAGAAACAGTCAACCTAGGGGTGAGGGATGGGCGAGATGTTGTGGTCGTGTCTAAAATAGACCCCGATGTATCGACTAGAATCAAGGTGGATTTCCGAATAGGTGAACGAGAACCCTTCCACTGCACTGCCATGGGCAAAGTTCTTTTCAGTGAATTAGAAGAGGCTGAGATAAGAAAAATCGTTGAAAAAGAAGGGCTGCCCCGTTTAACGGAAAATACTATTTGCTCATTTCATGAGTTAATGAAGGAATTAAGAAAAGTGAGAAAAAAAGGGTTTGCTTTGGATGAAGGGGAGTTCTGTAATGAATTATCCTGTATAGCTATGCCGCTAAGAAATTTTAAAGAAAAAATTATTGCTGCTGTGAGTGTGAGCGGACCTTCTTTTCGATTAAGATCAAATAAGATAACAAAAGTGATAGAAGAATTAGAACAAACCACGGAATCACTGTCTAGAGACTTGGGATACCAGCCAAAATGAGATGCTTATTTTGATTGAACGGTCACCTGATTTAATCATTGGCTGTTTGGTTGGGTTAGATGCTTTTTGCATACAGCCTTTTATCTAGCCAATCATTTATCAAATTAATTCTATACAGCAGGACATTGGGAGTAGCCTGGAGAAAATTTTAAATATATCAAGTTTGGGGGTGAAGAACAACTCAAAACCCAAATAAAACGTCAAACAAACCTTCCAATAAAGCATCAAACACAACATCAAATACACATCAAACAAAACATCAAACAAAACATCAAACAAAACATAAGGGATGAGTCCTTATTTCAATGGGTTTGAGTTGGAATACACTATGGCGAGCAACAATCCTTTTGAAACGGCTCTTGCGAGCCTAAAAGAAGCTGGAAAATCTGGAGGCATAAGCGAGAATGTAATCAGATTCTTATCCCGCCCGAAGAGAATCATTGAATTCACAATTCCTTTAAAAATGGATGATGGCAGATTGGAATTTTATACTGCCTATCGCGTGCATCATAACGATGCTTTAGGCCCCACAAAAGATGGTACCCGGTTTGTTCCAGACCTTGAGATAGAAGAGGTGAAAGCGCTTGCTTTTTGGATGACAATTAAACATGCGATAGCGGATATA
>CAZARY010000217.1:0-3219 GCA_964487675.1 uncultured Clostridia bacterium
GGCGGATAGCTCAGCTGGGAGAGCACCTGCCTTACAAGCAGGGGGTCACAGGTTCAATCCCTGTTCCGCCCACCAATCTGTGTGAAGCACCTTCTCTTTGGAGAAGGTGTCTTTTTCTTTTTTAAGACTTTGGTAGTCAAGTTTCCCGGGGTAAACTAACCGTTGAGTGTTGTTTGAGTGTGGCATTTTTGAATGAATTTGAATGAATGTTAAAAGTTAAAAGGGTACTTTCTTGCTAAAAATGCTACATACCGATTTGGAAAAAGCTGATTTAGCTGTTTGACCAAACGCGGTAGGAAGTTTTAGATAAGAGCAGCAACAAATGAAAGCAGGATTTCTAAACATAGTATGGAACACAATAAAGGGGATTGAGAATGCTCAATAAGCGCTTACAAGCTGTTCAAAAATTAGTCCCTGTAAGGTGCGAAAAGATCCTAGACGTGGGCACAGAGCATGCCTTATTGCCGATAAGCTTAATTCAAAAAGGGAAGATTGACTATGCCATAGCAAGTGATATTGCGGAAAAACCTTTAAAAAAAGCAAAAGAAAATGTCGAGCGCTTTTCGCTGTCTTCTAATATTGAGATCAGGCTTGGTTATGGTCTTGAAGTACTGCAACCCGACGAAAAATTGCCTGATGTTATTGTGATAGCGGGACTGGGTGGCAGAAATATAATTGATATTTTGTCAAAAAAAGTGAACTATTGGCATTCTTATGCAAAATTAGTATTACAGCCAATGAATGCTTATTTGGAGCTGAGAAGATATCTGCTAAAATGGGATTATGGATTTCTTGATGAAATGTTAGTAGAGGATAATAATTATATATATCAAGTGATTTTAACCGGTCCAGATGGCGCGGATTCCAAGGAATATAATGAGCTGATGTTGGAAATAGGACCCAAAAACATTTCACGAGGTGGGAAGAAATTAGAGCAATACTTACAACAAGAGATAACACGAATTGAGGCTATCTTTGAAAATTTAAAGAATGCCAAAAGAGAAAAAGGCAAACGGCGCTGCGAATATTTGAAAAAGAGATATCGTCAGTATCAGGAGGTGCTGCAGAATGTCATGGATCAATAAAAATGACTTGATTAATTTATTGGAGGCCTATGCCCCAAAAGAATTTGCAGCAGAAGGGGATAATACCGGGATACAAATTGGTGAACTAGAAGGAGAAATTGAGAAGTGTTTTGTTACCCTAGACGTCACGAGAGATGTGATAAATGAATCAGTGACCCAGGGCGTAAAATTAATTATTGCCCATCATCCTTTAGTGAGGGAACCGGTAAAACGCCTTACGCCAGATGAAATGGGTGAAACGGCATATAAGGCTTTAACCGAGGGGATAACCGTCTATACATGTCACACAAACTTAGACGCAGCACTTGATATTGGCGTAAATACCGCATTAACTGAGCGACTCGAACTAAATTTTAGTGATCATGATATACTTTATCTTACACATCAAAAAGATTATTATAAAATTGTCGTCTATACACCAAAAGATTATGAAGACAAAATCAGTCAGGCTATGGTATTTGCTGGTGCCGGTGGTTATGGAACTTACTCAGGAGTCACTTTCAACAATTTCGGCACGGGTACTTTTTTTCCTAGTGAGGGAGCGAAACCTTATATTGGCATACCAGGCAAAAAGCAGCAGGTGGAAGAAAGTAAAATCGAGGCAATGGTAGATTATGGAAGAATACATGAGGTGATGGAAGCGGTTAAAGCAGTTCATCCTTATGAAGTACCAGTTATTGACGTATACCCGTTAGAAGAACCAAAGGATGACCATGGACTAGGTTGGGTTGGAGACTTGAAAGAAGCGTGGCGCACAGAAAAACTATTAGACCAAATAGAAAACAAATTAAGTACCAGTGTGAGTGTAAGTGGAGAGGTACCCCATAATATTAAACGCGTTGCTTTGTGTGGCGGAAGTGGTGGCAAATTAATCCCTCAGGTATTGAAGCATCAAGCGGATATTTTTATTACTGGGGATTTGAAATATCACGAAGCCTTAGACGCCAGTGAAAATGGACTTTTTTTGGTGGATGCAGGCCACCGAGAAACAGAGTTACCCGTGGTGGATAAATTAACGGACTTTATTTACAAAAAACTTGGTCAAGGGATTAACACAAAAATCATACCTTTTTATAATAAGGAGCAAATACTAAAACGCAGGTTTTGATGGGCATTCAAAACATGCGTTTTTTCTATTCTTGATCAATAATTAAGGTGTGGAGGTGGATGGGTATGGAGGAAAAAGAGGCTATATATAAACTTTTTAAGATTGACAAGGAATTAGATGGCTATTACAGAAAAATTCATCGTTTATCTAATGACGAAGAATGTAAAAATATGGCGCAACAAATAGAATCAAAAAATGCAGAATTAGCTAAATTGGAGAAAAAATTGGGTGATACACAAAAAGAAATGAGGAAACAAGAGATGGAAAGCGAAAGCTGCCATCAAGAAAAAATCCAGTTAAACCAAGAAATTTATTCAGGCTCAATAACAGATGCGAAAGAGATGAATGATGTATGGGCAAAAATCGAAAGATTAGAGAAAAAAGAGAATGAATCTTTTGAGGCGTACTGTAATTTAATGGAAGAAGTGGAATCTTTGAAGCATAAAATAGGAAAAGTAAAAGAAGCATTAAGTGATATCCAAGCCAGATTAGAAGAGAAGCAAGAGAGAAATAACCAGCAAATAGATGAGCTTGAGCAGCAAGTTAAACACAAAAAAACTGAAAGAGCAAAATTAGAACCGTATATACAACCAAAGCTCATGTCTGAATATGAAAGATTAAGAGCAAAATTTTCTTATGATACGGTGGTGCTCTTAGACAGCAATACAGATATTTGTGCTTGTGGATTAAATCTAACGACAGAAGCACACAACAGGTTACTCATTGAAGGGTTGAGGAACTGTCATAACTGCGGAAGAATCCTTGTTTGTTTTGACTAGATCGCGCTGTATATGGTATACTTACTTCGCCTAGTTGAGGAGATGAACCACATACCTAATGACGGGGTGTTTTTAAGTAAGCCAGGCAGTCGTGAAGGTGTTTGCACCTTCGAGGAAAGTCCGAGCTCCACAGGGCTGGGTGCTGGATAACGTCCAGTGGGGGCGACCCTCAGGCTAGTGCCACAGAAACAAACCGCCAGGTTAAAACCTGGTAAGGGTGAAAAGGTGCGGTAAGAGCGCACCAGCG
>CAZARY010000218.1:0-3207 GCA_964487675.1 uncultured Clostridia bacterium
AGTGTTTACCCCGGATGCTGAATAAATGACCGTGAATTTTCTATAAGCCCTGCTGAGCATTGTCTCCAGTAGGGCTTCTCAATCCCGGATTAAAATTTAAGATGAAAGGTAGCTGATCACGGATGGCTTTTTCTAGACTTCAGGAAGCGTTGATTGAACTGGGGAAACTTGGAAGGAAAGAACCATTGCGTGTGGATGCCTATGAACGGATTGATAAGGATAAAGGGCTTTGGCGCCTGGAAGGCAATCAACAGAGCAAAAGGTCCAAGGATTTTGTGATCGATAAAATGAAGCAAGCAGGGCTAGAAGTGCGTTTTGACCGAGTGGGAAATATCTTTGGGAAAAAACCGGGACGTGATCCAGAAAAGAAATCGGTGATGACTGGATCGCATCTAGATTCGGTGAAAAATGGGGGCCAGTTTGACGGGGCGCTAGGCGTGATGACTGCCTTAGAAGCTATTAGCGCAATAAAAGAGGAGGGTTTTGTCCATGACCGCCCGATTGAGATGGTGATCTTTATCGGGGAAGAAGGTTCTGCTTTTCCCCAAGGATTGATTGGAAGTGAAGCCCTGACGGATGAAAGCAAAGTAGAAACAATATTGAACCTACAAAATTCAGATGGAATGACTTTAAAGGAAGTGCTTGCGGATTATAGAGGAGACTTTGTTATGGAGCTTGATGACGTAGAATATTTTATTGAACTGCATCCTGAGCAGGGACCCATCTTGGATTCAGAAAATATTCCCATCGGGGTGGTGGAAAACATTACCGGTATTACATGGATTAAGTCAGTGGTGGAAGGCGAGGAAAATCATGCCGGTACTACGCCGATGCATTTGAGAAAAGATCCATTGGTGGCAGTCACTGGGGTCGTGTCGTATACCCATCAGCAAGCAAAAAATATGGCTGAACAGATGAACAGCTCCACCGTGGCGACTGTAGGCCAATTGGAAGTTTATCCATCTGCTCCGAATATCATCCCTGGTCACGTAAAACTCGGCGGTGATATCAGGGATGGTGTGGAGTCGAATATTGTCCAACTCAGGGATGAGATTATTGAGGCTTTGGAAGCGCTGAATAATTTATCAGGCATTACTTCTACTACGGAAACTTTGTTTCACAAACCCCCATGTAAATGCTCTGATGAAGTAGTAGAAGCCATTGAAGGGGCTGCTGATAAACTAGACATTCCCTGTAAAAAGATGAACAGCGGTGCAGGTCATGATGCCCAAAATATTGCAAAAAAAATAAAAACTTCTATGATATTTGTCCCCAGCGTGAACGGGATAAGTCATTCCCCATGGGAATGGACGCATTGGGAGGATGTAGACCGCGGGGCAGCAGTTTTAAAACAGGTGTTGAAAGACCTTGCTGCTGTGTAGGGAGTAAAATGTGTTTTTATATTTATAGAGGGAATAAAACTTAGAGGAAATAAAATTAAGTTAAAATCGGTTAAAACCTTTGAGAATAGCCCATAACGGCTGAATGATTCTGACTATAAAGGAGTTGACTTGCCATGGGAGAAGAAGAAAAAACCTTGATTAAGGCTGATAAGATAATTACTGGTGTAGATAGTGAGCAGAACAGCAACAAAGTTTTAAATAATGCGGCAGTTCTAATTCAGGACGGAAAAATTTCGTGGATTGGGAAGCAAGATGAACTTTTTGAACAGGGCATTTATCAGGCATCATCGGAAGGATTTGAAGTCATTGATCTTGAGGATAAAACCCTCTTGCCAGGGCTGATTGACATGCATGTGCACTTGGGGTTAAATGGAGAAACCAGCATGGAACCGGTATTAACCAAGCAACTGATCCCATTTTTGACGGCTAAAGCTTCTACATATTTGCAAAAGGACCTTCATGCTGGAACAACAACCATTCGCTCCGTCGGGGATAAAGGGTTTATAGATATTGGTTTGAAGCAGGCCATTAGATCTGGATTTGTAGAGGGGCCACGCCTTTCCGTGTCCGGGCAGATGCTCACGATAACAGGCGGTCGAGATGCTTTTGTTCCGGGCTTGGAATTTACAAAAAGAAGTGACAGCATGTTTGCCATTTTTGATGGGCCGGCTGAGGCCGCAAAAGTGACCCGAGAACAGCTAAAATATGGGGTGGACTGGATCAAAGTTGGAGTAACGGGGGCCGTGACAGCAGGAGATATGATGCCGGGGGCGCAGCAGCCTACTTTTGAAGAACTTCAGGCGATTTGTGAATGTGCTAGATTGTATGGGGTAAAAGTAGCAGGTCACGCTCATGGCGCGAATGGTATTAAAGAAGCGGTTAAAGCTGGTTTTGATACCATTGAACACGCCATGTTGATAGATGACGAAGGGGTAGAGCTGATGGCAGAACATGATACTGTACTGGTGCCAACTCTAGCGCCTGTCCATTCCATAGTAGCGCATGGGGTGGAATCTGGTATCCCGAGGCAGGTGGTGGAAAGAGCCAAGCAAGGAAAGGAGAGACATCTGAAGTCATTTGAGAGTGCTCGGGAAAATGGTATTAAGATGGCTGCCGGGACGGATACGGGCATGCCATTTGTCTATCACGGCAGTATTGGTCTGGAACTGGAGCTGTTGGTCAAAGCGGGGATGACTGAATATGAAGCCATTTTAAGCGCTACTGCAAATGCATCTGAAGCTCTGGGAATGGAGGAAGAGATTGGAACGTTAGAAGTTGGAAAAACTGCGGATTTAATTGCAGTATCCGGGAATCCCTTGGAAAATATAAAGCATATCAGAAACGTGGATTTTATCATGAAGGAAGGTGCTGTATACAAACGGTAAATGAGATGATCATGCAAGTGCTTTTTGTTTTAAATTGCAGATTGCATAAATTATTACTACGAAAATGACTTTCTAGCTATTGAAAGGGGTAAATAAAATGAAAAGTAATCAATCATTTCCAATCATTCATGCTGAAGGTACGCCTTATGAGATAGGTTATATCCATGGTTCGGAAGCTAAAGAGCAGATAGAAAATAGTATCAATACTTACAATGTGATGTTTAGAGATTATTCAAACATGGATTGGGAAACAGCTAAAGAATTATCTAAAACGTATATCGATAACATTAAAGCATTTGATAGCGACCTGTTTGAAGAAATAAATGGTGTTGCAGACGGTGCGGGAAAAGATTTAGAAGATATCCTTGCTTTAAATTTGAGAAGTGAGATCGTTTTAAGCGGTGAATATTTAGATGGAT
>CAZARY010000219.1:0-3181 GCA_964487675.1 uncultured Clostridia bacterium
CTTTACTTAACAACGTTTTAACCAACTTTGTCAACAATATTTACATCTGTTTAATCCCTCCCCAAAACCATGCACAACATTGTGAAGTATGAAAATCGACCAAGATCACGAATTTTCAATAATATTACGTTTTTGTTACAGGCTTTGTTGATTAACTATAATTTGATAAGCTTCTACCTGTTACATGTTTACATAATATATATGTTTATATATTTTTATTTTTTTTCTCAAAATCCTTCAAAGTGAAACCATCTAATTTGCTTTTTAACACCTGAATATTTCCTAAAGCGATAGAGAAAAATTGAAGATTTAAGATTTGGTCCATATTTATGCTCATCTGATTTCCTTGTTTGATTTCATAGAATTTTATTTCGAGGCTTTCTCAAATATATATTTGATTTCTTCTTCAGTTACCGCCCTGCAATTTACTTTAGCATTCCCACTTTTTGCAGCGTCTGCTGCCATGTTTGGGATCTGGTCATGAGAGATGCCGTAACTTCTTAAAGACGAGGGTATTTGGAAGACCTCGCCCAAATCTTGCACGCGCGCTATGGCCAACTCTGCAGCTTCAGGATAAGTGAGACCTGAAATGTCATCGCCCATAGCTTCTGCAATTTTGGCAAATTTATAGGGAGCAGCGACTTTGTTGTATTCCATGGCATAAGGTAAAAGGGTGGCATTGACTTGGCCATGCGGGGAAGGAAAATAACCACCAAAAGTGTTTGACATGGCATGGATAACGCCTAACCGGGTGTTGGTAAAGGCCATACCAGCCAATAAGCTGGCCATAGACATGTTTTCTCTAGCAGCCAAATTCAGTCCATTTCCATAAGCTTCTCTTATATTATACGATACCAGGCTAATAGCTTTTAGTGCAAGAGCTTCAGTAAAAGCTCTCGATTTAATGGAAAGATAAGACTCTATTGCGTGTGTTAAAGCATCAATGCCCGTTGCTGCCGTCATACCCGGGGGGACTGTTATCGTCAGATAAGGATCTACAAAAGCCTTTTTGGGGGCTAGATTGTTCCCTCCAACGCTCATTTTAAATTGCTTGTCTTCATCTGTGACGACAGAAAAGAAGGTGACTTCACTGCCCGTGCCAGAAGTAGTGGGGACGGCATAGGTAGGAGCCGGATCATTTTTCACAAGTCCGTACCCAGCATAATCCCCTATTTCACCCGGATTTGTCGCTAAGATTGCCACTGCTTTTGCCGTGTCTATAGGGCTCCCCCCTCCAACAGCTATAACGGCGTCACAATTGTTGCTGGAAAACTGGTTGAAAGCACTGTTAACAGTTTCAACCATGGGGTTCGGGGGCACATCTTTAAACACTTCATATTCAATTTGATTTGATTCTAAAGAATCTTTAATAACATCAAGCAAACCAGCTTTAATAACACCCTCATCGGATACAATAAGTATCTTTTTTATCTGGTCTTTTGCGAGTTCATAACCAACTTGCCGGGAGACATGGTTTCCAAAAAAAGTCTGAGTGGGAAGATGAAAATCTGCCAGTTCAAATCCGTAAAACATTGGCCTTCTCCTTTCTTAATTTTTTAGTTCTTTCATTTAATCCTAATTTAATTTTTATTTGTCATTTAGCCATTTGTCATTCACCTCTAAATTGAACACAATGCAATTAACGTGCCAAAATAAAACAATTGATGTGCCAGGATGCCACAAGAATTCTTCAGCAACAAATGTCCCGTTTTCGGGACATTTGTTGCTGAATTGGGACACTTATATTTTGTTTTGGCTTAAAATATCTTTGCTTAAAGCATTTGCTGCTTTTATGCCATGATAAATTGCGTCAGATGTCACTTCCATATTCAGATGGTGCATTATAGAGTTTTCCATGGCATAGTTTGCCCCTTTATATAGCGTTTCGTCTGTATAATCATGATATCCTAACTCTTCTAGGGTGGTAGGGAGTCCCATTTGATAATTAAATGTGCAAACTTTTTGAAACTCTTCTAAGGGCCTGCCTTCCATTGCCAAAAGTACGAGTATGCCAAATGCAACTTCTTCACCATGCAAGACATCTATCTTTTTGGTGCTTTCTTGTTTTAGAATTGAAAGACCTTCAATAACCCCATGTGCTCCTGATATGCCGCCGCTTTCAAACCCTAACCCACTTAATAAGACATTGGCTTCAATAACTTTCTCGAGGGGCCAGGTAACAATATTGTTTTCCACGGCCAGTTTGGCCTCGTGTCCATACTGATATAAGAGATCTTTACATAAAGTTGCAATCTGGAATGCAACTTCCGGGGGCCTTCCCTTCCTGTGATTCATCGCTTGATGGTTTTCATAACAAGTTCTTGCTTCGTAGTATGTGGCCAGGGCATCTCCCATGCCACTTACTAATGTGCGTACTGGACTATTGGCAATAATGCTGGAATCAATTAACACCATATAAGGGTTTTTGGGATACATCCATCTTGCTTCAAAAGCGCCTTTCTCGGTGTGTATGACTGAAAAACCGCTTGTAGGCGCATCGTTAGAAACAATGGTTGGGACTATAATTACCTCTGCCCCAGAAAGATGGGCCACCCCTTTTGCGGCATCTAAAACTTTTCCACCACCAACAGCCACCACCGTATCTGCCTCTTGTTGTTTGACTTTTTCTGCATAATCTTCAATACTTTGTTTGGTACATTCTCCTTTAAAAATTTCTTTTCCCGTAATTGCAACCCCTGCTTTTTGAAAAGAAGAAGCTAACGCCTCGTAAGCTACAGAAAGAGCGGTGTTGCCTCCCATGACAAACGATTTCTTCCCTACTTGTTTTGCATACTCGCCTATTTCATTCAATGCACCGTTTCCCTGGATATACCAATTCGGAGACATAAATTTTCTCATCATGATCATTCGTCCTCCTTTTTTGTGATTCATATTAATCATTAAGCAAGTTGCATGCCAAAATTACTTCAATTTATTCGAATAATTTCATGAATTTCATGAATGATATAAAATTTTCTTTACCCAAATTTTCTTTGTTTATTCCTTATTCTGTTCACCAATATGAATCTGGGAAACAGGCACACAAATTTTTTGGACAATTAAATTTTTATTTCAGA
This sequence comes from uncultured Clostridia bacterium, assembly GCA_964487675.1. GTDB lineage: Bacteria > Bacillota > Natranaerobiia > Natranaerobiales > Natranaerobiaceae > CAZARY01. The sequence continues at coordinate 3,078 of CAZARY010000219.1, forward strand.
AGCAATCATACTTCAGCCTCAATACCACTTATGATTTTACCTATTAATCATGACCAATCCAACTGTTTTAAAAGGAGTTCAATCGGGGCCTTGGCATAGTTGGG
>CAZARY010000220.1:0-3160 GCA_964487675.1 uncultured Clostridia bacterium
ACAGGGGGTATTTATTTTTATATTAGGCTTACTGATCGGTTCTTTTTTGAACGTCTGTATTTACAGGTACATCAGGCAAGAACAAGTGACCACTGGCTCATCCAGGTGCCCGCATTGTGAGACACCCTTGAGGGCGGTTGACCTGGTTCCACTGCTGAGCTATCTTTGGCTGGGTGGGAAATGCAGATTTTGCTGGAGCAGCATTAGTCCCAGGTATTTCATCGGGGAGTTGATAACGGGAATTATTTTTTACCTTGCGTTCACCCAGATTGGCTGGAATCCCGCCCTGATAAAATTTTTAACCTTTTTTTCCATTTTGATTGTCATTTCCGGCATTGATATTGAAAAAGGCATTATTCCCAACAAATTGGTGATGGTTTTAGGGGGTTGGGTGATTGTATGGCAGATCACTTTTCCAGATGTTTACCCTGGTGTAACAATTTGGCAGGCGCTGGCCGGTGCTTTTATTGGCAGCGGCTTCTTGTTTTTTGTGGCATTGATCAGTAAAGGGAAAATGGGGGGTGGCGATATCAAATTAATGCTCCCGGCCGGATTTTTCTTAGGCCCCTCTATGACCGCATTAGCCATTTTTTTAGCAGCCCTTGTTGGAAGCGTGGTAGGTATTGGGCTGATGGTCTTCAAAATTAAAGGGAGAAAAGATCCCATCCCATTCGGCCCTTTTTTAAGCGCCGGTATTTTTATAGCGTCTTTATGGGGGAACCAGTTGGTGGCTTGGTATGTGTTACAGATAGTCGCATGAATGGCTTCTTTAATATGGTTTCTGATAGTAATGAATAAGGTGTTACTGCTGTAGAAGAGGTGCTTCTTCGGACTACTTTCTATCTAGAAATAGTTGGTTGATGATTAGAAGTTAGGTGGTGAAAAAGATGGATGTCTCCATTCAAAAGTTAATGCTTGAAGCGGTTTCCCGCGGCGCATCGGACCTTCATATTACCGCAGAATCGCCCCCCGTTATAAGGGTGGATGGCGAATTAATCCCTTTATCACATGAAAAGCTCGGTCCGGTGGAGACGGAAAAACTAGCAAAAGAAGTGCTGAACTATCAAGGCGTGGGGCCATTAGAGGCAAATGAAGGGGAAAAAGATTTGTCCTATAGCATTGCTAATGTGGGCAGATTCCGGGTGAATGTATTTTTGCAGCGAAACAGTTACAGCCTTGCCTTACGTTTAATTTCTTCAACGGTTCCTTCAGTACCCGAATTGGATTTACCGACCATCGTAAGTGATTTGGCTCGGGAAAAGCGTGGGTTGGTAGTGGTGACGGGCGCTACAGGAAGCGGTAAATCTACCACATTGGCTGCAATGATTGATCAAATAAACAGGGAACGAAGTGCCAATATTGTCACCTTAGAGGATCCCATCGAATATCTGCACAGCCATGGGCAGTCCATTGTGAACCAGCGAGAAATTGGCAGCGATTCGGCTGGTTTTGCCCTGGCGCTTCGAGCGGCCCTGCGACAAGATCCAGATGTTATCCTGGTGGGGGAAATGCGTGACCTGGAAACGATTCAAACAGCTATTACGGCCGCAGAAACGGGGCACCTGGTGTTAACAACTTTGCATACTATGGATGCGCCTCAGACCCTTGACCGAATCATTGATGTTTTTCCACCGCACCAACAGAACCAGGTTAGGGTGCAGCTGGCGGGCACATTAAAGGGCATTCTGGCTCAACAGCTTTTGCCCCGGGTGGACGGTGGCCGTGTGGCTGCCCTGGAAATCTTGGTCACTACCACCGGGATTAAAAATTTAATTCGGGAAGGCAAGACCTATCAGATTTATTCCCAGATTCAAACCGGTGCAAAATACGGGATGCAAACTATGGACAATGCAGTCAATCATTTACATAACCAGGGGGTTATTTCCCGAGAAACTATGGACGCCTATCTGCCCAGCGCAAACAAATCGAACTTTGAGCGGATATGAGTGGGGTGGAGCACAATTAGAATATCATACGTTAAAACTCTACAATGCATATTTTTTCTCGCAGCCCCGCCTTTAATGGAAATAATTGAGTAGAAACGGTTTCTCGCGAACTTGAAATGAGGTCAAGGAGGGAGACGAATAAAAAGAAAGGTCATGTAAGGGTGAAATGACATGATAAAGATTAAATAGATTAAATAGAAGGCGAACAATATTTTGAAATAATCGTTGGGTTCGAAATCGGCAAAAAAATGACGATTTATGAAGAAATCGGTCGATAATTTCGAGTTAATTGATTTTTATCGGATTGCCCAAAAGATAGAATAGTTATATAATTAACTTGCTTGTAATCGTTCATTAGCAAAATTAGGCGAAAAAACCTTTGATATGTAATAATCAATTAAAAGTTACAGCCACAATTTGCAAGCAATCAAAAAAGAATACAGCGAGGAGGAAAGCCGGTGAGCCGATTAACTAAAAAGCTAAAGCAAGCGCGCGGATTTACGTTGATCGAAATGTTAGCGGTTATTGCTTTACTCGGGGTACTTATTGCGGTGGCAGCGCCAAATATATTTGGCACCATTGAAAGAGCCGAAGCGGAAACCCTTCGCGCCGAAGCCAAGGCCGTAAAAAATGCTGCCATGACCTATATTACACTAGAAAGGATAAACCTTGAAGACAGTGAAAATTTAGACAGTATAGAAAATATGGTAAAAAGCGATGGCACATTAAACGATTACATTGAAATGAGCGTAGAAAGTGCAAAGGATTTGGATGAAAGGGTCAATACTATTGACAACTGGCAAACGGTTATAGATGACCTTGATGCGATAATTTCGGATGCTGTTAGCGAAGATGGTACTGAGGACGGAAATGGCGGATAGTCATACCCTATGAGATATAATCAAAAGATAGAAAGATATTCCGAAACAGTTTGGCATTAAAGCGAGCTTGGAAAGTCAATGATTTTGCCAAATATAGCGAGTGCAGCTTTTGTAACAAAATTATCGATAGCAAAATAAACAATGTCAAACACCACCTTCATGATTTGGGGTGGTGTTTTTTGTTAAGTGTAATTAAACAAAATGGCTATCAAGTTAAATCAGGATAAATCCCGTATTTGGTGTTGCAATGCTTTCGCTTATGGCTTTGCTGAACTGGTGGTGCCATGCTCCCGATTTTGGGCTGCGTTAAAACTCCTTCACTGCGTTCGGTCA
>CAZARY010000221.1:0-3149 GCA_964487675.1 uncultured Clostridia bacterium
GCTAACATTTTAAAGTTAACCTGTCAAGTTTAGGACCGAATTTTAATTTTTTTGACATCTATGCCCGGCTATAACCAGGTCACTCAACCTTAAAATTATCACGACTATTAAATAATCGTGATAATTTTTAACTATTTTAAAAGGTGTTTAAATTTTTTTATATAATAATAAATAATAGCATCAGCTCATTAACATATAACAGATAAAATTGGCAAAGGGGGGTTTTATGGCTGATAACAAATCTTCGGGGTATATCATTAAATCGGTTGTGAGAGCTTTTGAAGTTTTGGAGTTCTTAAGCCAGGAAGACTATATAGGCGCAACTGAACTTGCTGAAAGGTTTGATATATCAAAGACAACAGCCTTCAATATTCTCTGTACTCTGGAGAAGATAGACTATATAAAGCAGAGCCCTCGAGATGGCAAGTATTATCTATCCGCCAAAATACTTGAGTTGAGCAAAGATCTCGAGTTTAAATTGCGGGAGCAGGCAAAACCCTATCTCCGAGAGCTTTCTCGTAACTCCAATGAGACTATAAATCTGGTTATTAGAACCGGTAAAAAAGTATTATATATTGATAAAGTGGAGTCCTCGGAGCCTCTGCAGATAAACACCAAAGTGGGAAAAAAAGAAGAAATATACTGTACAGCAGTGGGTAAAGTCATTCTGGCTTTTACCAGAAAAGATGAAAGGAATATAATTCTAAATAAACTCGAATTTAAAGCACATACTAAAAATACCATTATGTCTTTACCTGAGTTGAGGAAAAATTTGGAGAGTATACGTAAAAAGGGATATGCCATTGATAATGAGGAATTTTGTAAGGGGGTTAAATGTATAGCCGGTCCTGTGTTTGACCATACCGGCAGCATTAAGGCGGCGGTAAGCATCACCGGGCCTCAAGAAAGAATAAATGAAAAAGGTGAAGATGAGCAGATTGAAATGGTTAAAAAGACCTGTAAGCAGATTTCAAAAGCACTTGGTTACAGGGGAGAAGAATAACGCTTTTAATTTTTCGTTTACATAATTGAAGAGCGTTTAACTATATTAAACAAAACGGTATATTGGACTAGCTTTAACCGGGGAGGGATACAGTTGTCAGGTAAAAAGAGCATTCTGGATTTCAAGGAGATGAAGGAAAACGGTGAAAAAGTGGCATGGATCACGGCTTATGATTTTCCCACCGCTCAGTTTGCCGAAAAAGCCGGCATGGATATGATACTTGTTGGTGATTCGCTGGGCATGGTGGTCAAAGGATATGAGGGAACAGAACCTGTGACTATGGAAGATTGTATTGCTCATTCTCAGGACGTAAGAAGGGGAGCTCCCAATACCTTTTGTATAGGTGATATGCCATTGGGTTCTTATCAGGCTTCCAGTAAAGAGGCAGTAAAAAATGCCATGAGGTTTTTAAAAGAGGCAGATATGGATGCAATCAAATTAGAAGGTGGCCGCAGAGTCTGTGATCAAATAGAAGCTCTTACAGAAGCTGGAAGTGTGGTTTTCGGACATCTAGGTTTAACACCCCAAAGCTCTGGTCAGCTGGGAGGATTTAAGGCTCAGGGTTTACATATTGATAGTGCTCGTGAGCTTATCAGGGATGCAATAGCTGTTGAGGAGGCTGGCTGTGAAGCTCTTTTGATTGAAGCAGTGCCACCAAAAGTCACAGAATTTATAGCCGAAAGATTAGAAATACCTGTGTATTCCATTGGTGCTGGGAAACCATGTGATGGTCAGCTTTTAATATGTGGAGATATGCTGGGGATGTTTGAGGCGTTCACCCCTAAATTTGTTAAACAGTACGCAAATCTCGCTGAAATTGAAACAGAGGCTTTTAAAGAATATATTGAAGAAGTTAAAGAAGGCAAATTTCCCACTGAAGATCATGTATATAAGATCAAAGATAGTGCAGAAGAATTTGAAGAGATGTTTGCTGAATTTGAGTGAAAATAGAATGGCCAGGCAGGTGATAATAAATTTCACTGTGTTTATGGAGGGGAGTTTATGAAACAAAAGATTTCAAAGCGCAGTCAGAATATAGATAGATCTGAGATCTTCGAGATGCTGGCACAGGCCAGTAAATATGATGATGTTGTTAATTTCGGAGTAGGGGAGCCTCATTTTAACACCCCATCTGAAATTATTGACTACTCTTATGAAAGGGCATCTTCAGGATATACCAGTTATACAGTAAATGCCGGTGACATAAAAGTGCGGGAGGCGATTGCCCGTAAACTGGATGAAGAAAATAATATTGAAGTTGATCCTGAATCAGAGATTATTATTACCATAGGCGGTATAGAGGCTATCTTTCTGCTGCTTATGGTTCTGGTAGAGTCCGGGGATGAAGTCATTTTTCAGGATCCCAGCTGGGTTAATTATGAGGCTCAGATAAGGCTGATGGGGGCAACACCTGTCCGGGTTGCGGTTAAAGAAGAGAATTATTTTGCACTGCGTGCTGAAGATATTGCTGAAAAAATTACCGATAGTACCAGTGTTATAATGATAAACTCTCCTAACAATCCCACCGGGGGAGCCATAAAAAAGGAGGAACTGAAGAAAATTGCCCGCCTTGCATATGAAAATGACATTATCATGTTGACCGACGAGACGTATGAAAAAATTTGTTATGACATAGAACACTTTAGTCCCGGCTCCCTGGACAAATACAGAGATAATATCGTCAGCGTTTTCAGTTTTTCCAAGGCCTATGCCATGACGGGCTGGCGGGTTGGATTTGCCGCAGGCCCTGCCCCTATAATAAAGGAAATGATCAAGATTCATGATAGCATAGGCTTATGCACACCTTCTATTTCCCAGGCTGCTGCCCATAAAGCACTGCAGATAGAAGATGAGGTGGTAGAGAAAATGGCGGCAGAATTCAAAAATAATCGGGATCTGCTTGTAGAGGGGGCCAATTCTCTGCCTGGATTTAGCAGTATATATCCCCGGGGAACGTTTTATTCTTTCGTTAACGTTCAAGACATACCAAAAGATTCGCTGACTCTGGCCCGGGATATGCTGGATAAAGTTCAGGTAGTAACTGTTGCCGGCAGTTCTTTCGGACAGGCCGGGGAGGTCTATCTACGATTTTCGTATGGTATTTCATCTGACAGGAGATTGGAAGGTATTTAGAGAATTTTTCATT
>CAZARY010000222.1:0-3093 GCA_964487675.1 uncultured Clostridia bacterium
AATCATGTGTTCAAGCGGCTGAAGATGCTGGTGTCAATCAGGTAAAGTTATCCAATCTTAAAAACATCTCATATAAACAATCCTTGACATCTTTTATGAACATGTGTATGATATGATTCAAATATAATATAAATACTTGTTTGAGATGAAAATCGAAATGATGACGAGCAAAGCAACCTATGGACTTATGATTGCTTAAATCTTGATTGGGTATCATCGCATAACTAGATAGAAAAATTAATTATAAATTCCCATAAAAAATGCTGTGATTGGGGAGAGTAGCTGGTGAATTTCTTGACTAGAGAGCCGGGATGGTGGAAACCGGCAGAGAACTAACCGGTGAATGGTCCCATGAGCTGTAAACCGAACCCTATCAGGGAGTAGGCTTTACCGGAGAGCTCTACCGTTAAAAGGAGCAGGGTATCGGATGATGAGTCAACCCAGGAGTTTGACTGACTGCTGTTCATAATGTATTTGAATACTTGAATAGCTTCAACAGTTTTTGCACTTTTCATCCCGTACCTGATAAGAGGGGAGCCGTATCTTTTTATCATGGCGGCTAAATAAGGTGGCAGCGCGGAAGTAAACCTTTCGTCCTTATATGACATATAAGGATGAAAGGTTTTTTTAATGGATCCATGTTTTTAAAGAAAAAGCGGTTAAGCGAAATAAAAACCTATTTTAGGTAAAAACTAACACGTGGGAGGTAGATCGTATGACCATGCCGGATTTTAAAGAATTTGAACGATTGGCCGAAATGCATAGAATTGTTCCAGTTTATACCACAATGGTGGCGGACAAGGAAACGCCGATTACAATTTACGAAAAATTGGCCGATGAAGCGCCGGTATTCTTGCTCGAAAGCGGGCAAGGACGAGAAAAATTGTCCAGGTATTCTTTTATTGGCCTCGATCCTTTCATGACCTTTACCAGTTATGGGGATCAGGTCAAAGTTAGTAAAAAGATCCACCAAGCCGGGGAAGAAAAATGGCGGGAAACCAAAAACACGGAAAACCCACTGACATCGTTAAAAAAACTTTATCGCGAATATACAGCTCCTGAAATTCCAGAACTGACGAGATATTACAGCGGCGGCACCGGGTACTTCGGATACGAAACGGTGGGGTTTATTGAAACGAACCGGGAAGTGGTGGGAAAGGAAGCCAAAGACAAACTTAAGCTGCCAGATATCTATCTGGTGTTTCCCCGTATTGTGGTCATATATGACCATCTGTTTCACAAATATACCCTGGTTATGAATATAGATGTGATGGAAGAAAGCAGTCGTAAAAAAGGCGGAGGCAATTTTGTTCATAGCCCAACTGACGAGGGAAAAACCTCAAGCGATTCAAATGACCACAATTTTAAATCCAAATCCGATTTAAAGCAAAAATACCATTTTGCCAGGCAAAAACTTGCGCAGCTAACTGAGACCATTAACCGGGAAAATAGCTTTAATGAAAAACCTGCTTCCATGTTTTTCTCTGGAGAAACTAAAGAAGCCACTGACAAATCAGGAACAGAAAACAGCACGATGGAAGATCTCATTGTGCATTCAGAATTTAAACGGGAGGACTTTAAGCAAGCTGTTTCTCAGGCGAAGCAGTACATTGAAAATGGCGACATATTTCAAGTGGTGCTCTCTCGCTGCCTGGAAATCAAGTTGGAAGATTCAGGTTGGAATATCTACCGGGTGCTGCGAACAGTCAACCCTTCTCCGTACATGTATTACTTGAACTTCCATGACTTTGAAATTGTCGGGGCTTCACCAGAGATGCTGGTGCGTAAAGAAGGGAGCGAGGTATGCACCAGGCCGATTGCGGGCACCCGGCCCAGGGGGCAAAACGAAAAAGAAGATAGGGCGCTTGCCCATGAGTTGTATCATGACCCCAAAGAAAAGGCCGAACATTTAATGCTACTTGACTTGGGCAGAAACGATATCGGCAGGATTTCCCAATATGGCAGTGTGGAGGTGGTTGAAGAATTTGGGATAGAATATTTTTCCCATGTAATGCACATGACCTCAGAAGTAAAAGGCACTGTAGAAGGCGACAAAGACCTGATAGACGTATTGAAAGCTTGTTTTCCTGCCGGCACCGTTTCAGGTGCTCCAAAAATCAGGGCAATGGAGATTATTAGCGAATATGAGCCTGTGAAAAGAGGCCCCTATTCCGGCGGCGTTGGGTATCTGTCCTTTAATGGCAACATGGACATTGCCATCACCATTCGCACGTTACTGGTTAAAGATGACACCGGTTATCTACAGGCTGGTGCCGGGATTGTGGCAGACTCTATTCCTGACAATGAATTTGAAGAGACCCTTTCCAAAGCCAGGGGGTTCTTAAAAGTAATAAAGGAAGCTCAAAAGCACAAAAAACAAATTTCCACAAGTAAAGGGGGAGGTTCAAGATGATCCTGGTCATAGATAATTACGATTCTTTTACGTACAACCTGGTTCAGTATTTAGGGGTTTTGGATAGTGCTGTCAAAGTGTTCAGAAATGATGAAATGTCTTTAGATGCGCTTATAAAGCAAAAACCAGATAAAGTAGTCATTTCTCCAGGGCCAGGGCGACCAGAACAGACCGGCATTGTTCCACGGGTTATTGTTGAATATGCCCGTCAAAATATCCCCGTTTTAGGGGTCTGCCTGGGACATCAGGCCATTGGATACGCCTTCGGGGCAAAGATTGAGAAATCAAAGCGGCTCATGCACGGCAAAGAATCCACCATTATTCATGATGGAAAGGGAATTTTTTCCGGGCTTCCCTTGCAAATAACAGCAACAAGGTATCACTCATTGGTCATTAGCGAAGACGATTTTCCACAGGAACTGGAGATCAGCGCCAGGGACGAAAGGGGTGAAATCATGGGCGTTCGACACCTATCCCTCCCGCTCATAGGGGTCCAATTTCATCCCGAATCTGTTAAGACCCCACATGGTTTCAAAATGTTAACAAATTTTATCAACCAGGAGTGTGATTCAGATGTCAAGCTATAGCCGGGCAAAAAGACTGACGTCAGCGGAAAAAAGACAGGGTTTTCCGTTGGATTTATCGCGAAAAGAAATTAAAGTAGAAAATTTTGACGCCAA
>CAZARY010000223.1:0-3077 GCA_964487675.1 uncultured Clostridia bacterium
TTAGTAAATTGTACCAATGAAAACCAGTTATCCTCATCTGTGAATATCTTCTGAATTTTTAAGTCTGCTGTTTTTGCCAATTTATCAATATGCTCTTGGGTAAACTTGTGCGAGTTTTCCGTGTGAATGGTTTCTCCATTTTGGACGGTAATTTTTGTCGGAGAATAAGGTGAAATAGTTTCTATATCCTTTGTAGCGCGCAAGTGCATCTCTATGCGGGCCTGCTTTTCGTTAAAAAACGCGAGATGCTCGAAATAATTGGGGTCAAGATTCGTCTCCACAAGGCCGTTTACCACATTGAGAATATTTCGGTTAAATTTAGCCGTGACGTTCCGGTGGTCATTGTACGCCCTAAACATTACGTTTCTATTTTTAACCATATCCATACCCAGTAAAAAAATATCACCGGGACCCATGATTTTGCTTACGCTAGCACAAAATTGAGCCCCTTGTTCGCGGGTCAAATTTCCTATAGTACTGCCGAACATGCAGAAAATATTCCTACCTTTACCGGGAATTAATTCCACCTGTTTAACGAAATCAGCCAAAATGCCGTGTACCTCCAATCCGCAAAAGTTATTAAGGAGGATCTCAGCCGATTCCTGGACGGCGCTTTGGCTGATATCAACAGGAATGTAGCGGATGGAATCCAGATTCTCTTCAGGGATGGACTGAAGGAGTAGAGAAATTTTAGAACAATCCCCGCAACCAAACTCAATAATATTCTTGTCCTTTAAAATGTTCTGCAGATGGATCGCCGCTTCCCTGATCAGTGACTTCTCGATACGGGGAATATAGTATTCCGGCAGGCGAGTTATCTCTTCGAATAACTTGGAGCCAGCTTCGTCATAGAAAAACATACTGGAAATTTGTTTATTAGCACAGTTAAGATCCTCTAAGATACCTTTAATGACTTCATCTTTGCCGATTTCAGGTAGTAAATTTTCGATTTTGATCTGCGGATTATCACATGCTGATCCTTTTTGAAAATGCATAATTCATCCTCCTGACTTTATTATTTCGGTATGCCAGTTTCATACGGATTTGATTCGTCACTGCTCCACTCAAACCAGCCACCATCATAGACTGCAATGTTGGGCCAGCCCATCAGCCAGGCATTCAGGAATGCTTCACTTCCGCGCCACCCCGTTCCACAGTAGAAAGCATTAAGTTTGTCTGGGGTGATGCCTACTTCCTTCCACATCTTTTCGATCTCATGGTATTCCCGGGTTGTATGATCTAGATTCCGGTAATTTTCCATATGATAAGCATCGCTCCCGCAGTTACTAAATATCGCTCCCGGGATCCGTCCCTTTTTCTCGATATAGTTATATCCACTTACACTGCCTATAAACTCCGGCCAGCTGCGGACACATACGAGGTTCTGATCACTGGCTTCAAGTATTCTCTTGGCCTCGGGGGTATCCACCGCAATTTCCGGACGGCCTGGTATTTCTGTTCCGAAATCGTTTACAGGTTCTACTTCCGTTTCTTCAGTAGTGATTTTAAAATCAGCATCCTGCCATGACTGTAGACCCCCGTTTAATATCCGGACATCTTGCACACCGGCGTACAGCATGAGGTAAGCGCAGCGGATGGCTCCTAGATGTCCCGCGCTGCTTCCGGGGTAAAGGTCATTCTTGTCCGGAAACGAAAAACGACCGTACAAAATAACAGTGGTATTGCAAGTAATTCCCAGCTGTTCAAGCGCTTCTTTTAATTCACCGGGGGCTCGGCGATTCCATGTTACGGACGATTCCAGGGTATTGGTGTCTAGGGGTATCGCGCCAGGGATGTGGCCTTTTTCGTAATCGCTGCGGTTGCGGTAGTGAACATGGCAGATAACGTATTTATCTTGTTCATATTCCGGGGCTTTTCCCGTTGTGACCAACTCATTTAACCATTCCGCGGAGACCAGTTGTCGGTATCTCGCCAGATAATCCATGGGCAGTTCTGGATCGGCAGTCCATCTATCGAGGAAATCCTCGTAAATATTTACATGGTGATAGCCCGCTTTCATGAACAGCCTGGCCGCTTTTTGGGAATGGCTTGGGTCATAGCTGTATATCACCAGGGTATGGTCAGGATGGATGCCTTTTGAATGAACTATTTCTATCCAATCGATATAGTTTAGCCATTTAGCAGGAAGGCTCTTGGCGTTCCGGATATGCCCGCCCCGAAGCTCGTTTTTTAATTTCCAGCCATTATAAGCTTCCACGGGCCGCAGATCGATAATTTTGAACCGCTCATTTCTCAGATTTTTATATAATTCCTCCGTGGAGATTGAGGGTGGTTTTTCCATCATTTATACTGCACCTCTCCTAATTCTGATTATTTTCTGAGATTGACTTTATGAAATAAAACCAATAATTTTATACTATAAATCTTGACTTTAAACATTTTCTAGGGTTAAAATGGGGTAATTACATTCTTTACATCCTGAAGTGTTGGATGACTGCAGCAGTGCTTTTTTTGTTACCTGTATTCTGGATTAGGATAGTTGAATCTGCAACCTGCTTCCCACTTATTTCTTTGATTGCCGTAAGGAGGAATACCGCCCTGTTTTTTCAACATTCTTGCCAGATGAAGTAGGTTCCAGGTCATAAAGGTGGTGTTTCTGTTGGTAAAATCATTTTCCGGGCCTCCAGAATCAGGGTCCAGGTAGGAAGGACCCGGGCCGATCTCCCCAAGCCAGCCTGCATCGGCTTGAGGTGGGATAACAAAGCCAAGGTGCTGCAAGGAATAGAAAATACCCATTGCACAATGTTTGGCACCATCTTCGTTGCCAGTTATTAAACAGCCGCCGACGCGACCGTAATAGGAGTATTGCCCCTCGGCATTGAGGTTTCCCGATTCTCCGTATAATCTCTCAATGATTTTCTGGCATATTGATGTTTTTTCGCCCAGCCAAATTGCTGATCCCAGCACTAATATATCTGCATACATCACTTTTCGGTAGATTTGAGGCCAGTCATCCTTATCCCATCCATGTTCTGTCATGTCAGGATAAACACCGCAGGCGATATCATAATCAACCGCTCGAAGAACTTCTACATCAACTTCAACTTTTTCCATTA
>CAZARY010000224.1:0-3048 GCA_964487675.1 uncultured Clostridia bacterium
ATTCATTATCGGTATCATAGATCTCTTTATTCCAACATATCTGCGATAATATGATAATGCGATAATATGATAATGTGATCATGTGGTAGTATTGACGGTTTAATGAAGGGGGTCTTTATCTCGATTTTTTAGTGAGGTCCCTTTCTTTTGCACTTGAAGCAGCAATTAAGGAAGAATTTTTGCACCGGAATCATATTTTTAACAAAGTAAAGAAGAGGGTGAATAATTTAGAATAAAAGGTTATGATATGTTTAAAGAGTGTATCGACCACATGAAAAGGGTTGATAAATATTAAATCAAAAAAGGGGAACTGAAACCATGATAGAAATGATAGAAATGCTGTTTGCTGAGTTCGGTTTGGTTGCAATAATTATATTAATAGCTGTAGCTTTGTTATTGATATCAGTTATATTTAGTTTTATACCTGTAGGTCTTTGGATTTCTGCTCAGGCAGCCGGGGTAAGGATTGGTATTTTCACTATGGTTGGCATGAGGCTTCGAAGAGTTGTCCCCAGTGTTGTTGTTAAACCTTTAATTAAAGCTACAAAGGCCGGTCTTGACCTAGATGCCAACAAGCTAGAAGGGCATACTCTGGCTGGCGGAAATGTCAACAGGGTTGTGGATGCCTTAATAGCCGCTCAACGCGCAGAAATCCCACTCATATTTGAACGTGCTTCTGCCATTGATTTGGCAGGGCGGGATGTCCTGCAAGCTGTACAAATGAGTGTGAATCCAAAAGTAATAGAAACCCCTGTTGTGGCGGCAGTGGCAAAAAATGGGATAGAAGTGAAAGCTAGAGCAAAAGTGACAGTCAGGGCAAACATTGATCGCCTCATAGGTGGCGCAGGTGAGGAAACGGTAATTGCACGGGTGGGTGAAGGAATCGTTACCAATATTGGTTCTGCTGAAGCCCATACTGATGTCCTTGAAAATCCTGATGATATTTCTCATACAATACTCAATAGGGGTTTAGACTCTGGCACAGCTTTTGAGATATTGAGCATCGATATAGCAGATGTGGATGTTGGTAAGAATATTGGTGCCCAGCTGCAAACGGACCAGGCTAATGCAGACAAACGGATTGCTCAAGCAAAAGCTGAAGAGCGGCGTGCCATGGCCGTTGCCCATGAGCAAGAAATGACTGCCTCGGTTCAAGAGAAGAGGGCATTGGTGGTTAAAGCAGAGTCAGAAGTGCCCCTGGCACTTGCCGAAGCTTTAAGAGAAGGGAATTTGAAATTTTAGTCGCTCCATTTAATTCCCTCATAATTCAACCATCTTATTGTTAAAATATAGAGGATGCTTGGGTTAGGATGGGTTAGGAGGACCTCTTTAATGTTCATGCTTTCCTGGGAGCTTTTTTAATAATTCCAACAACTCTGTCTCCTCCAGATATTTCGATCTCCACCTTTGATCACAGTACCAGGTTCCACTTTTTTACCATCCCTTTTTGTTTGCTCCTTCCGCTGATTTCCATGCAGTCATCCCCTCAATTTTTGAGCGATGTCCTTTTCTTTTTTATTAGAAGCAGTCAAGATTCTGTAAATTCACTAGGTTTAGCAAGGTGAATATGTTGTTAACTAGAATATGTTGTTAACAAGAAATTTATAGATGAGCATCAAAATGCGGTTTTATAATAGAGTTTTTAGGTTTTGAGTGAGGTGATGAAGATGCTACCGAAAAGACGGGTTTATTTAGTAATAGTGATGAGCTTAATAACAGTTTTTATAGCAGGCTGTGCTTCAGAATACGAAGTGGAAGTACAAATTGATCCTGAAGAAGCTGGAAAAATTGAAGGTGAAGGCAATGCAGCCGACGAAATGAAGTCATTGGCAGAACAGGCGTAGCTGTAAATAAAATTGATAAGCTGCTGCTTGTAAGGGCATTTTAATCGTTAATACGCCTGGGGTCAATACGATATCGGCAACAGAACAAACCATGGCCATGATTCTCAAATTACCTAGAAATATTCCCGTCGTTAATAATCTATTAAAAACTGGTTATTGGGAACGAAAAAAGTAAAACAGAGGTTGAAGTTAAAGATAAAACAGTGGGCATAATTGTTTTGGTAAAATTGGAAGAAGCAGTAAAAATATGCATTTTCGTGAGTTTAGTCATGAGAGGTTCATATATTGATATGAATGGTGATGATATAATGTTTGTTTATGGGGCTGATTTTAGTGGAGCCCGAAACCCCAGCAAGGGAATTTATTATGCACGTGGAAATCTCAAAGAAAATATGTTGAAGATCGAGCAAATTGTTCACTGTGATGACCGGCTAGATTTATTTTATGCTATTCATACTTTAAAAGGAGCTTGGGCGTTAGATTTTCCGTTTTCACTCCCTATATCAGTATATAGCTATTTGCAAATAAATGATTGGTCAGAGCTATTGTATAAGGTGACCACATATTCTCGTAAGGAATTCATTAAAATATTTCAAGATATGGAGCGAAAGCGTATTATTTCATCTTGTGAAAAGAAATGTGAGGATCACTCAAATTGTTGCAGGGATTCTGATCTAGCAACCAATTCTTTTAGCCCTTTGAAAGGAACGAATCCTAATATGCGCTCTATGACGTATAGCGGTATGAAATTGCTAGTTTATCTTCGGCAATTGGGACATGTCGTGTATCCTTTTGATAAATTTCAGGACAATGTAGCCCGCCCATATGAAGTTTATCCTTCTTATTTATGGAGAAATCTTGGTTTGAAAAGGAATATAGATATAAGGGAGTTTATCAGGCGATTCAATTTGAACTTCAATCTTAAAATTGATATGCAGTTAAAAGAAGGACAAATAGATAGTCTTGACGCATCAGATGCAGTGGTAGCTTGTGCATCTTTGGGCCAAGTTATATATGAATTTCAAATTGATAGTAAAAATAGCTGGGATAAAAAATTATGTTGGATTAATGAGCAGGAATGGGAAAACCGATTATTGGAAGGCTTAATAGTGAGATAAGCATTTTAGAAATTCATGGATTTTAAAGGTGGGTGGTAAAGATGCAAGGAAAAAGAGTTATTTATTTGATAATGATAGCAAGCATA
>CAZARY010000225.1:0-3012 GCA_964487675.1 uncultured Clostridia bacterium
GAATATATTTCTGAGGGCGGAATCGGTTATGCTAAGGATGTATTGGAAAAAGCCCTTGGCTCTCAAAAAGCCATGGATATAATAGAGAGGTTGACTTCTTCGCTGCAGGTTCGCCCCTTTGAATTTATGAGAAATACTGATCCCAGCCAGGTAATAAACTTTATTCAAAATGAACACCCCCAGACAATAGCTTTAATATTAGCCTATTTACCCCCGGATCAATCTTCATTAATACTTTCTTCACTGCCTTCGGAGAAACAGGCTGATATTGCTAGAAGGGTTGCGGTAATGGAAAGAACTTCTCCGGAAGTTATAAAAGATATAGAAAAGATTTTAGAAAGAAAGCTTTCATCTGTTATGAGCCAGGATTATACCCAAGCAGGTGGTATAGATGCAATAGTAGATGTTTTAAATAATGTGGATAGGGCGACGGAAAAGACGATTTTGGAAAACTTAGAAACACAAGACCCGGATCTTGCAGAAGAAATCAAAATGAAATTATTTGTCTTTGACGACATTGTACTTCTTGACGATCGATCTATTCAGCGTGTCATAAGAGAAGTAGAACAGAAAGATCTTACCATGTCATTAAAAGTAGCCGGTGAAGAAGTAAAAGAACGGATTTTTAATAACATGTCGAAACGTATGGCCCAGATGGTGCAGGAAGAAATGGAATATATGGGGCCTGTACGATTGAGAGATGTGGAAGAGTCTCAGCAAAAAATTGTCAACTTGATTCGCAGCTTGGAAGAAAGCGGGGAGATTATTGTTGCCAGGGGTAAGGAGGATGAAGTCATTGTCTAAAATCTATAAATCCTCAAACCTTTCAGCCACATCGCCCCTGGTTTGGAAATTTAAACGCGTACCAGTTAAGAAACGAAAGTCACAAGAGCAATTTTCTGATGGAACAAATGAAAGTGGAGAGAAAGAAGCAAAAAATGAAGAACAGAAAAAGATGGACGAAATCATAACAGAAGCTAGGGCGAAAGCGGAGCAGCAGGCCAATGATATTGTTGAAAAAGCTGAACGCGAAAAAGAAAAAATCTTTAAAGCTGCCGAGGAAGAGGGTTATCAGGCCGGTTATGAAAAAGGTATAAAAGAGGGAAAAGAAGCCATTAAGCAGCAAGAAGATAAATTGCTTCAAGAAGCAAGGCAAGTGCTTAAATCAGCCCAGGAAGAGTATAATCGCATATTGTCAGATATTGAACCCCAGGTTTGTCAATTGGTGATGAATGTTGGTGAAAAAATAATTAACGACAAGCTGAAAAACGAAAAAGAGACCATTGTAGAAATGGTCAGAAACGGTCTACATAAACTGGCTGATCAAAACAAAGTTACTGTCAGAGCTCACCCCGAAGATTACGCCCAATTAAATCAGTATTTGAACACATTAAATCAGGAATTTAAAGATGTTTGGCTAGAATTGGTTAATGATGAAAAATTGCCTGTGGGTGCGCCCTTGGTGTTGGGAGAAAACGGTTACATTGAATTGGGAGTGGGTAGACAGATTGAAGAATTAAGAAGGACCTTGAGGCAGGTGAACGGAAAATGAACAAAGCAAGTGAATTTGAACAAATATTTGCTGCTATAGACCACAGTGACCCAATGCCGCTCCAGGGCGAAGTCACCCGAGTGATAGGCCTAACAGTGGAAGCCAAAGGTCCAAGCGCCAAAATAGGGGATTTGTGCCTGATACGTAATGGACATCAGGAAATTGAGTGCGAAGTAGTTGGATTTAATGAAGACAAAATACTGTTAATGCCTTTGGGCGAATTGACCCAGGTGGCTCCCGGCGATGTGGTGATCACCTCGGGTAAAACTTTATCCACTAAAGTGGGCCCCGGTCTGGTCGGTAGGATTTTGGATGGTCTGGGCAGACCCATGGATGGTAGAGGACCGCTGCATAATGTGAGCGGGCGCTATCCCATGGAGAACTCACCTCCAGCCCCGCTGGAGCGCACCAGGATTACTGAACCCATTCAAACGGGGATAAAAGCGATTGACGGGCTTTTAACTATTGGAAAAGGACAGAGAATGGGGATTTTTTCCGGCTCTGGTGTGGGAAAAAGCACATTATTGGGTATGATCGCTCGCAATACATCTGCAACTGTTAAGGTAATTGGTCTGATCGGCGAAAGGGGCAGGGAGGTTCGTGAATTTATAGAAAAAGACCTGGGAGAAGAGGGATTGAAAAACAGCGTTTTGGTAGTGGCGACATCTGATCAGCCCGCACTGTTAAGAATAAAGGGAGCACTGACTGCCACGGCTATTGCGGAGTACTATCGTGATTGCGGCTATGACGTTATGTTCATGATGGATTCTATTACCAGGTTTGCCACGGCAAAAAGAGAAGTGGGATTGGCTACAGGGGAACCACCGGCAACTAGAGGGTTCCCCCCGTCTGTGTTTGCGTTTTTGCCCCGAATGCTGGAGAGATCAGGCACGTCACAACATGGTAGTATAACGGGATTGTACACGGTATTGGTTGATGGGGACGATATGGATGAACCCGTTTCCGACACTGTGAGAGGCGTTTTAGATGGCCATATCATCCTTTCTCGAAGACTGGCTATGCAAAACCATTACCCGGCCATTGATGTTTTGCAAAGCGTATCACGGGTGATGGTGGATATAGCAGAGGAAGAACATCAAAAAGCTGCGAGCAAGGTTAACAGTGCGCTAGCGGCCTATGAAGAGGCGCGGGATTTGATAGAAATAGGAGCTTATCAAGAGGGGAGCAATCCAAAAGTAGATTGGGCCCTTCAATTAATAAACGATTTAAATCAGTTTTTGCGTCAAGATATAACAGAAAAATCGAATTTTAACAAGACGATCAAGCAATTAAAAAGTTTTTTGAACCGCTAGATAGCTGGATGCGTTAGAATTTATGATTAGATGATAGAAACCCCATAAATGCTGTTAGAGATGATTTGTTTGAGATGCAAAAGTAAGATTAAGTAAAAAAGGATGATGGGCATGAAGAAATTCAAATTTTCACTTGAACGCGTTTTG
>CAZARY010000226.1:0-2999 GCA_964487675.1 uncultured Clostridia bacterium
AATCCCTTTATGGTATTGGATCAAACAGGTGTAGGTCCACTGGTACAAATGGCGGTGGAAAAATCCCGTAAAACCAATCCACAACTTGTGGAGGGAATTTGCGGTGAACATGGTGGAGATCCAGAATCAATCCATTTTTTCCATAAAGTGGAATTGAATTATGTGAGTTGTTCTCCATTTAGAGTACCTGTTGCTAGGTTAGCTGCGGCGCAAGCTGCGATCAAAAAATAAAGATCAGAGACAAACCAACAAAATTGCTTTGGATTGAATTTTATCGCCGCAATGTCATATAACTTGCCTTCATGATCTAACATAGTCAGGAGATTAGAAAAGCACACTGAGGCATAATTACTTATGTCATCTAGGGGAGCAAAGAAACAATAAAATCCTTGATACTGTTGAATATGTCAATGACCTGACCAACAACCGCCCGGTATATTCTTGTGAATATACCGGCTTTTTCTACGTCTTCTTGGGCTATGCCATCGACTCTTGCTATGGCCTCTCCCTTTTCAAGGATAATCAGCTCTCCCAGCTTTTGCCCTGCTTCAATAGGGGCTTCAAGGTTTTCAAGCGTTCTAAACTCTTTTTCTAATTCACTGGGGTTACTAAAACGGGTGACAACTGACAGAGAAGACTCAGGAAAGGCTGATAGCTTTTTTTCTCGTCCATGCTTTATTTCCACTTTTTCTATTTCTGTCGTTGGATCGAGATAATCCATTTTTCGATATTCTGAAAAACCGTAATCAAATAAACTGGCTGTCAACTCAAATCGTTTATATTCACTTTCACTCCCTAAAACAACCGCTATTAACCTCATATCGTCTTGCTTTGAAGTTCCTACAAAATTATAACCCGCTTCGCTGATATAACCGGTTTTCAATCCATCAGTCCCAGGATAAGAATGAGAGGTTTCTAGAATAGGAAGCATTTTGTTTCTGTTTTCTTGGGTGATATTGTTAAAAGTGAATTCGGGCATAGATTCCAATTCCAGAATCTTGGGCGTGTTTTGAACGGCATATCTTGCCAGATGAGCTGTATCGCGGGCAGTTATTTGTTGATCAGGATGGTAAAAACCCATAGGATTTTCAAAATGCGTATTAGCCAGTCCTATTTCTTTAGCTTTTTCATTCATTTTTGTAACAAACCTGTTTACGCTGCCTGCCATGTGCTCGGCTAAGGCTACAGAAGCATCATTAGCCGATACTACGGCAATACCAGACAAAAGATCCTCAATGGTAACCTCTTGATTTTCATCCAAATACATTTGGCTTCCAGCGGTTTCCCATGCGTTTGTGCTTACGGTTGTGGTTTCGTCCAATTGAAGTGCTCCGTCTTCTAAACCTTCCAGGCCAATGATCAGGGTCATAATCTTTGTTAAACTAGCCGGCGGCCATGGTTTATCACCATTATATTCATGAAGCACTCGCCCGGTTTCCGCCTCCATTAAGTATAGCGCATCAGCGTCTTCCTCGATATCGGTTATCTCAGCAAAAGCTGAGCCAACAAAGGCGAATGGGGCGCACAAAACTTTAATCAAAAACACTACGAGCATCCCCGTTAAGATCTTAGCAAGCATTTTTATCCCCCTTTTGATAGTTAAATTGCCTTGGGAAGCTATTTTTGTTGGTCAGTGGCGTATTAAAAAATCTAATTTTTATTTTAAGCAGGATTTTAATTGTTAAAAATAGTATAAACCACATACCAGCTTATTTTAATTCTAGTTTCCTTTTTCTAACTGGTCAAGTAGTATTCTCTAAAACCAAAATATTTTTGTTAAGATTCGACTTTTCAATCAAGAAAAGGTGAGTTCAGTGATTTCTTTAAGAGAAAAACTTGAAGCAAGAGAATATAAAATGTTAGCTGAAAATGCTGCGAAATCTGCTGACAGCAAAGGCAGGAAAACGCCGGAAGCGGATTGTGAGATAAGGACTTGTTTTCAAAGAGATAGAGACCGTATACTTCATAGTAAAGCTTTTAGGCGGCTGAAACATAAAACACAAGTTTTTATTTCCCCAGAGAGAGACCACTACCGAACCAGGTTGACCCATACCTTGGAAGTGGCACAAATTGCCAGAACCATTGCCAGGGGACTTTTTTTAAACGAAGATTTAACGGAGGCTATAGCATTGGGTCATGACTTAGGGCATACGCCCTTTGGTCATGCGGGAGAGGAAGTATTGGATCAAATAGCAGAGGAGGGATTTAGACATAACGAGCAAAGCCTAAGAGTTGTGGATTACCTGGAAAAACCAGGCGGTCTAAATCTTACGGCAGAGGTTCGGGACGGGATTTATCATCATACGGGGACGGGAACAGCTGTTACCTTAGAAGGTCAGGTGGTGGATTTGTGTGATAGGATTGCCTACATCAATCATGATATAGATGATGCCATTCGGGGGGGAATAATATCAGAGGGCGAGCTGCCGGGGCAAGCAATTGACTTTTTGGGCACCAAATCTGCCCAGAGGATAGATACAATGGTAAAAGATGTGCTCAAAAAAAGCTGTAAAACGGGCTCAATACAGCTCAGTCAAAAAGGTAGGAAAACGATAAATGAATTGAGAAAGTTTTTGTTCGAAAAAGTTTATGTAGGATCAAAAGCTAAAGCAGAGGAAAGTAAAGCAAAATATGTTATCCATGCTGTTTTTTATCACTTTCTTGAATTTCCAGAAAGATTGCCAGCTGCGCATTACCAGCGGTCAAAGCAGGAGTCTTTGAAGCGTGTCGTGATTGATTACGTAGCAGGGATGACAGATCGATATATCATGGACCTTTTCCAAGAATTATTTTTGCCGAAACCATGGAAATACAGCGGGGACGAGTAAAAAAACAAAATATGGTTATCAAGTTAAATCAGGATGAAGTCTGTATTTGGTGTATAATACTTTCGCACATGGCTTTACTGAACTGGCTGTAGCCATGCTCCCGATTTTGGGCTGCGTAAAACTCCCTCACTGCGTTCGGTCAGACAGTGAACGCAGCTTTTCCAAAATCGG
>CAZARY010000227.1:0-2911 GCA_964487675.1 uncultured Clostridia bacterium
CTTCACTGTATTTGTTTTCGTCGCCTTTCTCCTCACTGCCTTTAGTATCACTGTCTGATTGGGCATCCGATTGGCTATCCGGTTGGGCATCCGATTTGTCCCCCTTTTTGTCCAGGCCTTGCTCGCTCTGAGACGACTCTTCCACCTCCCCATAGGCTTCTGACTTAGATCGTTCTGCTGAATGAGGGCGCGCTTCTGATTCCAGTTTATCTTTCTGATCAAGGTATTGCTCCGTGTACTTTGTTGGATCCAAGGGCCCGAACGAATCTGATTGAGCTGTTGACCGGGCACGATCCTCAGCCTCTAAACTACTGTCAGGATTAGGTGCTTCTTGAGTTTTTGAAACTGGCGCATGATCGCTCGCGCTTTGTTGGAAAGCTTCGTCGCTTGTTTTTTCTTCTTTTCGCTCTCCTTGCCCGTTTTGTCCCTGCCGCATTTCATTGTCATCTTCGCTAAATGCTGCTTCAAGTTTGGCCAGTCGGCGTTCTTCTTTGATTTTTTCTGTGAAAGCTTCCAATTTTTGAACCAAATTTTCGTATTCTGTGTGCTCTTCAGCCGTGAGTTCACGTTCTTCTAAAAACTGTTGATCCCATATTTCCCGGGCACGTTTCAACAGTTGTGCCTGTTTCTGCTTTAATTCGGTTAATTTACTCACAGCAATCACCTCACATTAAGCTGTCGCCATGTATGAATTCTCTATTGACTACGACAGCGCTTCATCCGTATCCGCACAGCTAATTGACCCGTTTTTCGTGTTCGAGAACTTTATCGGAAAACTTGCGAAATTCGCTAACCACTCCATTCACCGAAGGTTCCATGACGACCGGGATACCCCGGTTTACCGCTTCTACCAAGGTTTTCTCTCGATTCGACATCCGGAAAAATATTTCTCGATTGAGCGCATCTTGTATGTCGTCCTGGCCCACTCGGTAGTATTTGGCTTCTTTATTGATCACCAGTTTCACTTTATCTTCTGGGTAACCCAGGTTTTGCATAATGTTCAAGGAGTTTTTTGCATTTTTAATCGACGGCATATCCAGGGTGGTGACCAAAAAAATTTTATGCGATTGGTCTAAAGCTGAAAGGACATGGCCGGAGAAAACCGGCGGCGTATCCACTAAAATGTATTCATAAGTTTCCGTTAGCACTTGAAGAATTTCTTCTACGTTTTCCTCGGATACGTACTCGGCCTCTTCGGGATTTATGGGCGGGCAAAGAATTTTGACCCCCGTTTCTTCATGGGTCACCAGGTATTCTTCTAAGGTCTCTTTATCCAGTTCATTGGCGTAAGAGAGCAAGTCCGTAATCGTATAGGTGGGATTAATATTGAACATAACCGGTAGGTCACCGAACTGCAAATCCAGGTCCACCACCACCACTTTTTTGTTTTGGAATTTAGACAAACTAGCGGCTAGATTTGTGATCAACGTGGTTTTTCCCGTACCGCCCTTGGCGCTAAACATGGAAAATACCCTGGGCTTGTGCTTAATCCCGGATCTAAGCATGGCCGCGTTGATTTGCTGTTCCCGAATTTCTTCTTCTTTTTTCACGACCTCTTTAATGGAAGAGATCAGTTCATCAGCGGAAAATGGTTTCACCAAAAAATCTTTCGCGCCTGCCCGCATGGCCTTTTTAAAGTACTCCGGTTCCCCCTGAACTGAAATGACAATGGGAGCCACATTCGGGGCTTTATAAACCAAGCTTTCGATCGCTTCTATCCCATCTACCAAAGGCATATTTATATCCACAAGCGCCACATCAGGACGTAGTTTTTCAGTAAGGTTTATGGCTTGTTCCCCGTTTACCGCTTCCCCGACCACATTGATGCCCTGTTCGTATTCAAACAAACGCTTAATGTTTTCCCGCGTATCCGCAATATCATCGGCAATCAATACATCAATTTTGCGATTCATTGTTACTCACCTCCATTGGCCTGATCCACTTTCGAGCGGAGTAACAGCCTGATGTCGCCTGTTTCATCAGCCCGAACAAGTTCCGTACTGTTTTCTGGTGAGGCGGCCAGAGTTACCGTGGCCACTTCCTGCACCAGTTCCTGCTCTGAATAAATCATGCGATCGCCCACGGCAAGGATTTCCAGTTCTTCTAAAATGATTTCCGTAACCTCGTCCTCCATTATTTCGCCTTCTTCAGTCACTGCTTCTACCGGCAAATGCGCAACCACATCCACTTTGTCCCCAGCCTGGATAAAACCGGCCACGCCACTCACTTCGTCCACAGACACAGATAAAGCGCGTTTATCTGTTGGAATAGAATAAGACAGCTGGTCCGTTTCTTCTTCGGCTAGTACGCGTGCGGCCAAAATCACCTCGTCGGCAACCATTTCCTGAGTCGCCACCTCGCCTGTAACAGCATCCATGTCTGTTATGGCATCGCTGTGGATATTGTTCGCCGGCACTTCTTTATACGATAAGTGCTCCGCACGAATCACCGTGCCGGGAGCTAAATCTTGAGCGGCAATAACCACCTGCTCATACTCCATTTCCCCGCCTTCTTCGGCGGTTCCCGCTCCATAGGTTTTTTCTAGGGAGGCAATGTATTGTTGAATGACCAAAACTGTTACTATCGCGAGTATTAAGGACAATAAGAGCCCTTTGTGCTTTTTGATTTTTTGCATGTTTTTTCACTCCTTTTAACCGCTCTCTCTTTATCTGAGCTATTAGTAAACTTTTTGCTGTATCTTAACAACGGCGGAATTTCAACCGAGTATTTGAAATTTTCATCACCCATTTTTTTAAAACCTTTTTCAATAGTGCCTAATAGATATCGTTTTTCCTCATATAGATCGAAAATCACTGGAACCTGGACATTTATCCGTAAAGCCTTTTCAGCTCTATCTTACTCTGCCAGCCAGGTAGCCCAAAGCCCGTTTTCTTCCATTTCGCCGGACCTG
>CAZARY010000228.1:0-2872 GCA_964487675.1 uncultured Clostridia bacterium
CGAGCATCTAGCAGTAAAAAATCAAATATGGAGGTTCTAAAATGAAAAAACTACTTGTTCTGGCTATGATGATCACCATGGTCATGGGCTTCAGCTTTGCCGTTATGGCAGACGCTCATGAAGAGGAAGAGGCTAGGTTAGAAGTGGGAATAGAAATAGGAGAATATTCGGAATTTGGTATAGTCACTGACTATTTTTCGTTTAATGGCGAGCCTATTGCCGGTCTTTTCAACGAAGATGTAACGGCTTATGGTATGGGATATTATATTAGTGACGGTGGATCTACAGAATCATTCGCACAATGGATTTTTGACACAGAAGAGGATGCTGTTAATAATGCTGTGCTGCATGACGAAATTAGAATTGAAACCTTATTTGTGGCAGCCAACCATGATGTGAACCTGACTATGTCCTCTGATTTTGATGGCTGGCCAGCATTGAGAACTTTCTTCCGTCTATCTTCAGATGCAAATATTGATGAAGATTCACCTTCTATACTTCCTGCTGATTTTGTTGCTGAAGACTGGTTATCTTTAGATAATTATGCCGATTACCAAGGAGTAATAGGAGGAAATAATGTATTAAGAGATCGCGGCACATTGACAGCTGCCGGTCTGTCTATATTGAACAATGCTGAAGGTTTTGGCAGTTATGGTACAGATCTGGCCTGGATTAGTAACTTTGAGCAGCAAACCATGAATTTCTCTGACATGAATCACGTCTCTGAAGAATTACTTCTCGAGTTCAGAGAATGCACACCTTATCTCCTGCATGTTAATGGCGGTATAGACCTTGAAAAGATTACTGCAGCAGAAGCCGGTGAATTTTCCACCGACTTAGTATTCACAGTTGCAGCAGCTAATAACAATAATCACTAATTAAATCTGCTAAAATCCAGGGGACATTATGTCCCCTGGAAATTTTTTTATATTAATTTATCACTTGATTTTTAAGACAATGAGAGGGTGAAGCAGATGTATAAAAAGATTCCTGGGGCTGCGTTCTTACTGGTAATGCTATTATTTTTCACAATTCCAGCGTGTGCTGTGCGGGTACAACCCCTTGTGATAAATTTGGATATGACTCCGGGAGACGCTGAGAATTTTGAGTTGAGATTGACAGGTACAGGTGAAAGAGAAACTGTATCTTTAAACCTGATGCACCCTGTACAGAATATAGATGGCAGGCTCAGATATCAGGAAGTAAATCCAGAATTAAATCCAGCAGTGGACTGGATAGAACTGGAGAGAACAGAGGTGACAATTCCTGCCAATGAAGTGGTAGTTGTTGGAGGTTCGGTAAATCTTCCTTTTGATGCGGGCGGTTCCCACACTGCCGTAATTATGGTTGACCAGGTTGATCCGGTTGATAGGCCTGATTCTCTGATAGGCTTCAGAATAAGGTATGCAATTAGAATAAATATAAATATAGATAGACCGGGCCAGAGGCCCACTGTAGAGATACTGGACTTTTCTCTGAATCCGGACAATGAGGGCAGGCCGAAAATATCAGTTCACTTTAAAAACACTTCTCCCCTTCGTTTTCCCGCAGTGGCGGATGTTACAGTCAGGGGAGAGGATAGAAGATTAATTGAAAGGGTGCCGGTTTTCAGCGGGGCCACTTCACTTGACCGCAGGGATAATTTCAGCGTTTATCCCGGAACTGAGCTTATTTATGAGGGTGAGATCACAGAAACCATGTTTCCGGGCTCATATGAAATTCAGATGTTTTTCCATTATGCCGATGGACGGCAGATCATTCGCAGGAAGACAGTGGATGTGGAAGAGGAGTTTTTGCGGGAAGAGGCCGTTAAATATATCAACGTGGAACCGGAAGATTTATCTTTATCTATGATTCCCGGGGCATCATCTACACAGATACTGACCCTTACTAATAACTTTACGGAGCCCTTGATCGTAAATACTATGACAGGAGAGATATATCCCGAGTACCGCCAGTCTATTTTTGCGGGTAAGGAATTTGATCTGAGAGGTAACCGCCAATTTATTCTTCAGCCTGGAGCTGTAAATCGCCAGCTTTTGATCTTCAGATCACCTCGTGACCAGCTGCCGGGAGGGTATTATGGCTATTATGATATAGAGGTTTACAATCTCGACCAGCAGATGTTAGAAACTTATAGACTGAATGTAACTTCACTGGTGGAAGGAGAGGCCAATATTTTAGGAGAGATACTTGATCTAACTCACAGCCGGGGTGAAGACAGGGATACTTTTAGCGCCACCATTAAAAACACCGGAGATATTCATATTGTCCCCCGGGTGAGGCTCGAGCTTTACGATGAGGGCGGTGAAATTTATGCAAATCTCAATTTATCCCTGCAGGATGAAGAGAGGATATTGCCTGAATTCACCAGGTTTGTTACGGCTGAGCGCCGACTTATAACCGAGGGCGAATATAGAGCCTTATTGATTCTGGAAGCGGATAATAGAGAACTGGATAGAAGTGAGTTTTCCTTGACCATAGGGGGCAGCAATAAAATTGAGTTTGATCAGGAGGGTAACTCAGATGAGAAAGATTAATAAAATTTTCATATTTATGCTGATTTTTATCTTCGCCGCAGTGAGCATGCCAGTAATGTCAGCAGAAAAAGAAGACGAACATCTTATTTCGACGATTTTTTTCTACACCGACATCAGAGAGGCTTTTAACGAGATCATGCTGCAGACTGGAGTGAATATTATAGCTGACGACACAGTGCGGGGTACAGTTACACTTGATTTAGACGGTGTTCCGCTTGAAAGAGCCATGCATATGATGCTCCTGGGAGGTGGCTACACCTACAGGGAATTTGATGACTATTACCTTGTAAGCATGGCAGACCCCCGCAGCAGAAACTTTCAGCATCTGGCAG
>CAZARY010000229.1:0-2822 GCA_964487675.1 uncultured Clostridia bacterium
AAATAATAAAATTGTCCCTTTTACTTTTTAGCCCTTGAAAATAATTGCAACTAACGTTAGGGATATACGAAGTTTTTCTGGAACGAAGTGGAAGAAAAATTTGGGTGAAGCCCGAGCCGAGGGCTGAACCGTATATCCCTTGTTATACGCCCCGACGACTGAAAGGAGGAGAGCGCAGCGTGGCACGGAGCGTAGCGGAGTGAGTTCAAAAAGAATTTTTCCATAATTTAAGAGCCCCTTTCTGATTAGTGTTTAACAATTTCAAGTTTCACTTCATTATTACGAGCAAGAAGTTTGGCGGTTCCTCCGATTGGGAAAGTGATAATTGGAGTAGTGTGTCCGAAATCAACATTGCCAATTACAGGAAGTGGATTTAACTCTTTCTTTGATTTTACGATTTGCGTTAACAGCTCTCGCGTCATTTTAGTTGCTGGTTGAAATCTGCCAAAAACTATGGCCTGCACTTTTTTGAAACCAGGCTGATGGATTATTGATTGTAAATCTCTGTCTATGGTGGCAACGTGTGCCTCGTCATCATCTTCTATGAACAAGATGCTATCTTGAATATCGGGCATATACTCTGTGCCTTGTAAAAGATTTAAGGTGCACTGGTTGCCACCTATTATTTTGCCCTCAGCTTCGCCTTCATTGATAATCCAGAAGCCGTCATTTTTAACAAAATTACGATTTTCTTGGTCGTTAGCCCATTTATCATCGCTCCATTTCGGAGATGGTTTTATCTCAAACGGTTTTTCTTCAAATAAACATTTTTTGAAATATTCAAGTGTGTAATCAAAACCTTGCTTATCTCCGAAAGAGAAAAAGTGCGGGCCTGAATAAGTGACTAAGCCTGTTTTTGCATAAATTGCATTAGCGAGAGCTGTGATGTCAGAGTAACCGCAGAGGATTTTCGGATTAGCTTTAATCAAATCGTAATCCAAATAACGCAAAAGTTGATTAGAGTTAAATCCGCCAATGACGGTTATGACTAATTGGATTGATTTATCAGCAAATGCTTCGTGCAAATCGGACACACGACTCTGAATAGATGAAGAATTGAAATCATCAATTTCATTGACGTGTTCGGCAAAGCTCAAATTAAGCCCAAGTTCTTTGAAGCGTTGAATGGCTTTTTCTTTCAATTCTTCATTGATCCAAGACATAGCCAAACGTCTGGCGGGAGTAATTACTCTTACGCCGTCTCCTGCTTTTAGTTTTGGTGGAATCATATTCATAGTTTACTTGAAATTATTTATAAATGCATCGAAAGAAAGGGGCTCTTATCAAAATTAAAATTCTTTTTGAATTGCGTATAACGTTTCTGGATATGCGATGTTGCGATAGCAATATGGGTGTAGCGAAGCGGAACCGCATATCCAGTGTTAGGCGATGTACTGCCCATTTTTATTCCTTATAACTTGTTTTCAATTTCAGTTCTTTTTCAAATCTTTCAATTGCAAGCTGGATTAGTTTATCTATAAGTTCAGTATAAGAAATGCCGCTTGCTTCCCATAGTTTTGGGTACATACTGATTTTTGTAAAACCAGGAATCGTATTTATTTCATTAACAATAACTTCGCCGTCTTCTTTAAGAAAAAAATCAACCCTTCCTAAACCTTCACACGACAATGTTTGAAATGTTTTTATTGCAAGTTCTTGTATTTGCTTTGTAGTTTGAATCGAAATTTTTGCTGGTATATCTAAAACAGCGCCATGCTCATCGATGTATTTTGCGTCGTAAGAATAAAATTCATGATTTGAAATAACTTCTCCAGGAATTGAGGCGATTGGATCTCCGTTGCCTAATACAGAACATTCAATTTCTCTTCCTTTAACAAATTCTTCTAAAATTATCTTAGTATCAAAATCAAATGCCTTCGATAATCCATTCTTATATTCAGATTCATCATGAATTTTATTCACACCAACTGACGACCCCATGTTTGCCGGTTTAACAAAGAAGGGCATACCTATTTCATCTTTAAGTTTTTGGAAATCAGGAATTGCTTCGTGTGATTTTAAAACAATAAATTTACCAATTGGAATACCTGCGTCACGCAACAAACGCTTCATAACATCTTTATCCATTCCTACTGCTGAACCAAGTACACTAGCACCAACAAAAGGAAGATTGGCAAGTTTGAGTAGCCCCTGAACTGTTCCGTCTTCACCAAACGGACCGTGCAAGATTGGAAAAAAGACATCAAGTTTTAAGCTTTGACTAGTGTTAGAAAAATTGGATATTTCTCCTGCGCTTTGAGGCACTAATGCCACTGAATCACTTGATTGATTAAGCTTGATAAGTTTGGGGTCGTCAGCATTAAGCAAAAATTTCGATTCATTATTTAACAACCATTTTCCACTTTTATCTATCCCGATAAGGATTGGGTTATATTTTTCTTTATCAATTGCATCAAAAACATTTTTTGCAGATTGCAATGATACCTCATGTTCAGCTGATTTTCCGCCAAACAATATTCCGATGTTAATTTTTTTCTTATTCATAAACTTCCTTTAAAAAGATATAAAAATGGGCAGTATTTTGCCTAACTGGTTTTTATCCAAATTTTGTAGCTCAATTATAACAAATTCTTGTATGTTATACAAACTTTTGTTATTCTCAGTATATGGAAAGTGTCTTGGATAAAACGGAACGAGTTTTGCGCTTGGGCAACTACTCTCCCAAAACACGCAAAGCATACCTACTCTACATAAATGAGTATATCAAATTTTCAAAAAAAGCTGGAATTAAAAACAAGCAAAAAGCGATTGAAGATTTTTTGCTTGATAAACATGAACGTAAACAATCTCCTCAGACAGTC
>CAZARY010000230.1:0-2820 GCA_964487675.1 uncultured Clostridia bacterium
GGTGATATAAACCCTGAAGCTGAAGTTATTGAAGGGGCTTCACCGGTTTTCGTGGAGGATATTGCGCAAATCAAAAACAAACGAGTGCTCATTGTAGAAGACGGGCCCACCCTGACCCACGGAGAAATGAGTTACGGAGCCGGCACCATTGCAGCCCAAAAATTTGGGGCCCGGGAAATACTAGACCCCCGTCCTTATGCCGTGGGCAGTATCAAAGAAACTTTTGAAGAGCATACCCACATTGGGAACTTGCTTCCAGCCATGGGTTATGGAGAAGCCCAAATCAAAGAATTAGAAGAAACAATTAACGGTTCCCCGTGTGATGTGGTTCTTATTGGCACACCTATTGATTTGAGCCGGGTTACTAATTTAGACAAACCGGCTGTACGTATCCGATATGAACTTCAAGAAATCGGCCTACCCACTGTGAAAGATGTGCTCAGCGATTTCATGAGTTAGACCTATCGTGATTTGTGATTTAAAAGCGTGTTTTAAAAGAAGCGGATTTCTTTAGTTACGTCAAGATTTGACAAAAGCACGCAATTCTGTTTGTCTAATATTCATAAGCAAAAAACGCAACTGAAAAACCTCCAACTTGAGAAAAGTTGGAGGTTTTTCGTTCTTATAACATATCCATATATCCATCGTATGACATATCCTCATACATCCGTTTTTATCCGCTTTGTAGCTGTCTTGGTATTCGCCTTGTTTTTAAGGAACAGCCGTATTCCCTTATTCGTTTATTAGAACTATGAGTTTACGGCCTTCACAACTGCAATACACCATATGCCGGGTGATCAATAATCCAAACAAACCAATTCTTAACGTTTGGAGAATTGAGGTGCACGTCGTGCTTTCTTTAAGCCGTATTTTTTCCTTTCCACCATACGTGGGTCCCTGGTCAAATAACCGGCTTGTTTTAAACTAGAACGATGTTCAGAATCTGCATTAACTAGAGCTCGCGCTATACCATGGCGAATAGCACCAGCCTGACCAGAATGGCCGCCGCCTTCTACTTTCACAAGCACATCAAAGCTGCCATCCATTTCTACTTCTTCTAACGGTTGCCTAACTATGGCTTTTAGAGTATCCAAGCCGAAGTATTCGTCTAATTCACGGTTATTAATTATAATCCTGCCATTGCCTGGTACGACCCGGACCCTGGCTACAGAAGTTTTTCGTCTACCAGTACCAAAATACTGTACTTGGGCCAACTTACATTTCCTCCCTTCTGCTGTCTTGTGTGGTTAACCCCGGGTAACTAAAATTCCCAGGTTTGTGGTTTTTGTGCTTGATGAGGGTGCTCATCACCCTGATACACTTTTAATTTCTTATACATTTGTTTTCCCAAATTGTTCTTGGGGAGCATCCCTTTAACGGCTTCTTCAATGGCTTTTTCCGGTTTACGCTTTAACAGCGTTTCATAGTTCATGGTTTTTACGCCGCCTGGATAGCCAGAATGCTTAAAGTAAAGTTTTTGCGTGCGTTTTTTACCTGTTAAAGCAACTCTTTCAGCATTTAACACGATGACAAAATCACCTGTGTCGACGTGGGGTGTGAATGTTGGTTTATGTTTGCCGCGTAGCAATTTCGC
Source organism: uncultured Clostridia bacterium (assembly GCA_964487675.1). Taxonomy (GTDB): domain Bacteria; phylum Bacillota; class Natranaerobiia; order Natranaerobiales; family Natranaerobiaceae; genus CAZARY01. The sequence goes on from CAZARY010000230.1 coordinate 1,595, forward strand.
TATTTCACTAGCCACTCTTCCTAAAGGTTTATCCGTGGCATCTATGATATACCAGTTTCTTTCAACGTCATCGGGTTTAGCCATGTAAGTCGTTCTCATTTCATTTTCCCTCCTCTTACAAAAAAACATTTAACTAACATTTGACATGATTTCCGGGGCATATACATTGAAATTCACAAAAACATTTTAATATAGGCATGCACACCTGTCAAGTTTTTGGGCAATCGTGTTTGGGCAATTGTGTGTATTTATTCAGTGATATTGTCACCCAGTGATATTGTCACCCTAAGTAAGTTCTGTGAAAATGTCACTATGACAGAAAGTGATCCCATTAAATATGCTGTTTTTAAGGATAATCAATCCATTCTAAAAATAGGCCGTGGGGTTTGGCAGTAGGACCCACATGTGATCTATCCCTTTTGTCTAAACTGTGCCTAATCACATTTTCTTCTAATTTTCCTCGTCCAATATCCAACAGGGTTCCCACCATTATTCTGACCATTTTGTATAAAAATGCATTGCCGATAATTTCAAAATAAGCCAGGGGGGAGCCATCCTGATGCAGGGCCATCTGTTGAATGGTCTTAACAGGATCCACCCCAGGGTCCGCTCCCTGAAAACTTTGAAAAGGCGAAAAATCGAAAGTCCCTATAAAGTCTTGAGCTGCGGCACGCATTTTATTGTAATCCAATCTTTCATCCCGAATATAAAGAGCATAGTTCCGCCAAAACGGATCCATAACCTGGGAATGGTAAAAATAATACCGGTAACATTTTGATTTCGCATCTTGTCTGGCACGAAATCTTAATGGTACATATTCCGCCTTCATTGCTCTTATATCCCGGGGTAAAAAATAGTTGATGGCTAAAACCAATTTAGATTGAGGCAGTTCCTTTTGACAAAAATAGTTCACCACTTGACCCCTGGCATGAACACCGGAATCGGTACGCGATGCAGAATATGAACTAATATCTTCTTCAGGGTACACTTTTTGTAGGGCATTATCTAGTTTTTCCTGAACTGATACAGCATTATTCTGCCACTGGTAACCACAATAATGAGTGCCTTCATAGGCCAGGGTGAGTTTAACGTTTTTCAACAAATCACCTCAATGACAAAAATAAGAAAATTTAATGTTTAACATTGCAATATAAGAAAAGCAATATAAGAAAATCTGATTATCAAGTTAAATCAAGGGGAGCAAATTATATGTGCGCTGCGATGCT
>CAZARY010000231.1:0-2819 GCA_964487675.1 uncultured Clostridia bacterium
AACTTAAAAATGCGTGGCAAAAACACTTCGGATGTTGAAGTCACAAATATTTCTATGCATGGGATATGGATTTTATATAAAAGTAAAGAATACTTTATGTCTTTTGATAAATTTCCCTGGTTAAAAGATGCAACAATAGAAAAAATTTTTAAGGTGGAAGAAGTCAGTCCGGAACACTTATACTGGTCTGAACTCGATGTTGATTTAACTTTTGATCTAATAAAAAAACCTGATGATTATTTGCTACAATCAAAGTAGTTAAATCATCTTTAAGAGGCCTTTTTTTATTTTTGATAGATCAGGGTACAGATTTTACGGTAGATTGCAGTAGAAGAATTTAGATGTTTATTCTAAAATAAAATATGTAAAAAATGTCCGATAGAGGAGGGGCAAGGTTTGAGGACTGAGTGCTGATTGATGTGTGATGTGACAATTTTGCCCCGTCCCCACTGTCACACTTACTTTTTTCGGGAATGTTTTTCGCGGCGGTTACGGTCCAGAATCTTTTTGCGCATACGAATGGATTCCGGCGTTACTTCTATCAACTCGTCATCTTCGATGTATTCCATGGCTTGCTCCAGGTCAAAAGTAGCCGGTGGTGTCAAACGGATACTTTCATCAGCAGTGCCGGCACGCACATTGGAAAGGTGTTTTTTCTTGCACACATTTATCTCCAGGTCTTCCGGGCGGGCATTTTCACCGACAATCATTCCCGCGTAAACTTTATCGTTGGGCTGAATAAACAAGATTCCCCGGTTTTCTGCCTGATGGATGCCGTACGCCGTGGCTTCTCCATCTTCCGCTGCAAGCAAAACCCCGTGCTTTCTGCCGGGGATTTCTCCTTTCCAGGAATCGTATTTTTCGAATAGATGATGCATGATTCCTTCTCCCCTGGTTTCGGCAAGAAGTTCGGAACGAAACCCGATAAGGCCCCGGGCCGGGATGACAAACTCCATTTTAACGCTATAATTTCTTAGCATATTCATGCTGATCATTTCCCCGCGTCTCTGTCCCAGGTTTTCAATAACTTTTCCGGAATAGATTTCAGGGGCAATTATAAAAAGCCGCTCATAAGGTTCATGAACCTTACCGTTGACATTTTTTAAAATAGGCCGGGGTCTGGATATTTGCAGTTCGTATCCTTCCCGTCGCATGTTTTCCACCAATATACCCAGGTGTAAATCCCCTCGACCGGAAACCTGAAAGGTTTCGGGAGAATCAGTTTCTTCTACCCGGAGGCTTACATTGGCTTCCGCTTCTTTGAGGAGGCGTTCCTTCAACTGGCGGGAAGTAACATATTTACCCTCCTTCCCGGCAAAGGGGCTGTCATTAATTAAAAAGTTCATTTGCACCGTAGGTTCATCTATGGAGAGCAGAGGCAGCGGTGACGGGGATGTAGGATCGCTTAACGTTTCTCCGATGTTGACGCCTTCTATACCGGCTACGGCTACAATATCACCGGCATGAGCCTGGGAGACTTCTCGATGTTCCAGGCCATGATAGGTCCAGAGTTTGTTTATTTTATGAATTTCCACGTTTCCGTCTCTTTTGCACAGGGCAACCTTTTGTCCATCATACACACAACCGTGCTGGATCCTGCCTATACCTATTCGACCCACGTAATCATTATAATCCAGGGTGTTTACCTGTAATTGTAGCGCTTGGTCGGGATCCCCTTGGGGAGATGGTATGTCCCGGATAATTACTTCGAACAATGGCTGCAGGTTGGAGCCATGTTGATCGGAGTCTAATGTAGCAGTCCCTTGCAGGGAAGAAGTATAAACTACCGGAAAGTCTAACTGCCAGTCTGCCGCGTCCAGTTCCACGAACAAATCAAAAACTTCGTTTAACACTTCTTCGGAGCGAGCGTTAGGACGATCAATTTTATTAATAGCCACAATTATTTTTAAGCCTACTTCCAAAGCCTTCCGGAGGACAAACTTGGTCTGAGCCATGGGGCCCTCAAAGGCATCCACCAGCAGCAGGGCACCGTCTACCATGCGCAGCACTCGCTCCACTTCACCACCGAAATCGGCGTGTCCGGGAGTGTCTACAATATTAATCTTGGTGTTGTCGTAAAAAACTGCGGTGTTCTTGGAAAGGATGGTTATACCTCGTTCCCGCTCCAGATCGTTGGAATCCATTACCCGTTCGGCTACTCGCTGTTTATGATGAAAGGTTCCCCCCTGTCGTAAAAGGCCATCAACCAGGGTGGTTTTACCGTGATCAATATGGGCGATAATAGCTATATTTTTTATTTGCAAATTTATTCCTCCGTTCTTCTATTCATACAACGCTTTATTAAAACATTTTTGGCCCGTTAATGCAATTCTTAAATTGAAATTTGTAGGGCTTTATTTGTTCATTTTTATGGGACAGAGGGACAGGCCCCTTGTCCCACCAAATTATTCCAGTTAGTTGCAAGGAACAGTTTTCCCATGAGATAGAAACTGGATATGGAAGGATTATCCCGTTGGCTTGTGGGGAAAGAAACTTGGGCTCCGGGTTAATTTATTTAATGATTTTGGTAGATGGAATACGTGGCATGTGGAACGCAGGGGGAAAAATTATCGTTCCTGCATCCTAAAAATTTAAAAAGTTAAATCGCATAGATGTATTACAAAAATAGGGAAATTCAATAAAGAGGGAAAGGGAGTGAGCAAGATTTGAGTGCTGAATGCGGAGTGATGATTGATGTGACAAAATTGCCCCGTCCCCACTGTCACACACACAGAGAAAAAGTTTATAGTATTTCACGTAAAAATGTGATACACTATGTACGTGGAGGTGATATAAGGTGAATTATCAGAACATAACCC
>CAZARY010000232.1:0-1341 GCA_964487675.1 uncultured Clostridia bacterium
CTCAAGGAGAGGGTTTCTACTCCCTGCAAAATCAAGAAGCCGTTAAAGGGGCTCATGCAGGCTCCCACATCCCTGAGGAGCTGGACCCTGATTTTTGTTATATAGGCAGAATCTCCGATGTCATTATAAACCAGGCCGTGATATGAGGGATCCGGTTCATTGAATTCGTGAAATCTCTCCTTGTTCCACGAAAAGTTACCCCCGTCTACAATAGCTCCTCCAATGGAGGTACCATGTCCCCCCAAAAACTTGGTCACTGAATGGATGACCACATTTGCACCATGGTCTAGGGGCCTGCATAAGTATGGGGTAGCAAAAGTATTATCCACTATCAAAGGTAGTCCATGTTCATTGGCCACTTTTGCCACATTTTCTATATCCAGGATACTTCCCTTGGGGTTTCCTATGGTTTCAGCAAAAACCGCCCTGGTTTTATCATTGATCAGGCTTTTGATGCCATCAAGATCATTAGGCTCTTCTACAAATCTTACAGTTATCCCAAACTTGGGAAGAGTATTGGTAAACAGCGTATGAGTCCCACCGTAGAGATGGCTGGAAGCTATGATTTCATCTCCAGAGCGAGCAATATTCAAAAGAGAATAAGTAATGGCTGCCTGGCCCGAAGCCACAGCAAGGCCTCCGACACCACCTTCTAAAGAGGCGAGCCTTTTCTCAAGGACCTCCAAGGTGGGATTTGTAATCCTTGTGTAGATATACCCTTCTTCCTCTAAGGAAAAAACCTTGGCAGCATGTTCAGGGCTTTCAAATACATAGGAAGTTGTCTGATAGATGGGGACTGCCCTGGAACCAGTCTCTTTATCTGGCTTATGACCCCCGTGAAGTTGTCTGGTTTCAAATCCAAACTCGTGGTTTTCCAAATCCATAATAAAAACCCCCTGTAAATTCTTATCCAGGAGGCTTGAGGTAGCCAATAATCGAACTAACTTCAAACCCTTATCATCCGGTACCGGTACCTTTTCTCCGGTACCGCAGGTATTGGCACCTTGCGAAAATTTATTAATGAAACATTCTCGCTGGTTGCCGGGCTTCATAGGGCCAGTCCCTCAGCCTCTCTGGATAAGGTATAATATTTTAATCTGTTCTATACATTTTTCAAATGAAACAAATAAATATTTAGTCATAATATACATGTAAATAAAGATATTGTCAACTATAAAATGAACCTTATAAAATGAACCTTAACTCTATTTTACAATGGTTGATAATCGGGGCATCACTGGGACATCATTGGGTGATGAAATCCACTTTTTCAGTTTTTTCTTTCCACTCTTTTGATCTTTTCTCTATCTTATCCGCCAGCATCCCTGATAAAACATTATC
>CAZARY010000232.1:1351-2808 GCA_964487675.1 uncultured Clostridia bacterium
CAGCCCCGGGGTGAGTAGCTTTTGCTCCAGATTCATAGACAATCTCTTTTAAAGCTTTAGGGACATCTATGACTGGACAGGGCCTGAGCAGATTATGACTAAAAGGCTGTCTTTTCTGATAGGCTTTGAAAATAGGGGTTTTGAGGATTTCTTTTAGAGACTTTCCTTGTATGTTGTCGGCAGCAAAGTGAACAAAAGCGCAGGGTTCAACATCCCCCCTGGCAGTAATATGAAAGTACCTTTTTCCACCGGCGATACACCCACCGGGCAAAGATGCATCATTCCAAAAATCAGCTATTTGAAGGGGTTTATTCGACCTGATCTCCTGCACCCGTTTTACCAAGTAACTCCTTTGCTCCACAGTCAACATCCGGGAGATATCAGGTTCACTTCCAATGGGAATGTAGTGAAAGGACCAACCGTACAGAGCACCTTTTTGGATCATGGTGTCCAAAAACTCATCAGACATGGCTTCCTCACAGTTTTCTCTGGTCAAGGTAACGCTGAACCCAATGGGAACTCCTACCTCTCTCAGGTTTTTCATTGCTTTTAAAACCTTATCGTACACTCCTTTTCCCCGCCTAGCATCTGTACTATCTTTTCCACCTTCCAGGCTCAAAGTGACGCTTACATTACCGATTTCCTCTAGTTTTTCTGCGATCTTTTTATTTATCAAGGTCCCGTTGGAATAGACCATGAATGCTGTATCATGATGTTTTCTGAACAATTCAAACAAACGGGGCCACATAAATGGCTCCCCACCTGATAGGGCGATAAAATATATCCCCAGTTCCTTCCCCTCAGTGATGATTCTATCCACTTCTTCAAACTTCAGGGAATTATGTCCTTCATAGGCTCCTGCCCAGCAGCCGGTACAGTTAAGGTTACATTTGTTTGTTGGGTCTATGAGAATAGTGAAGGGTACATTAACACCCAGCTCAGCAGCCATTTTATTCTGTCTTGGTACCCCCATTAGCATGGCATTTAGAAATAGATTTACAAGCCCTTTTTGTTGAACATTTTTACTGACATTGGCAAAAATCCGCTGTAGGTATTCCTGTTTCACCGGATCATTTTCAAGCTGATGCCTTGCATCCTCAATCAACTTATAATGATTGGGTGAAATCGGTGCTTTTTTGATCAGTTCCATGGTTTTGATCAGATTATTATAGGGATCCTTTTCCAGATATGAGACAGCTGTTTTAAAAACCCTATCTCCCAAAAACTGTCTTGCCCGCTCCTTGATGTTTTTTTCAATGGTAATACTCAAGGTATAATGCCTCCTGTTTCTTTAGTAAATAACTCTGTTCAAGTTAACCGCTGTTATATTTTATTTATTGTTAACTTTGCTTTTTATGTTTTTGCTAAGAGTAGAAATTTTATACAGGAGGCTTTACCTACCTACTAACTTTTCATGTTTTGGGTTTTAACACCACAACCAGTAATGAAAATAACTG
>CAZARY010000233.1:0-2784 GCA_964487675.1 uncultured Clostridia bacterium
ACTGTCCATATTTAAAGCAAAAATAGATTCTGATAGAATATATTTGACTTAAGGCTCTTAGACACCATAATAAAGAAAGGAGATGAAGAACTTGCTCGAAAGCATTAAGAAAAATTTTAGTTCCGAACGTCGAGTTTGGGATGAAGAAGCGGCAAAAGAACAACCAATGATTGGGGTAGAAGAGCGCCCAAAAACATGGTGGGAATCTATTCTTTACGGCTGGCAGCATACTTTGGTCGATACCTCTCCATTTGTGCTGCCCCTAGTGGTTGGACAAGCGCTTGGGTTTTCTCCAGCTCAGAACGCAGCCTTTGTTAGTGTTAATTTGTTTGCCTCAGCCATCGCCACATTAATCATGACGACCATAGGAAATAGGCTGCCACTAGTACAAGGTACTTCAGCCGTACATACCGGAACCATGGCTTCCATTGGCGGTTTGTACGGCGCAGGCGCCATGTGGGGTGCTGTGGTCTTCGGCGCAGTTATTCAGATGATTCTGGGTGTTTTTGGATTTTTCGGCGCTTTGCGTAAATTCTTTCCAGTCACTGTGGCAGGAGTAGTAGTTGTAAGCATAGGTGTTTCTTTAGGTTTTTTGGCTTCTCAGTGGATGATTGGAGATGGGAGTTCAACAAACTTTATTTTAGCAGGCATTACCTTGCTCATAATTTTCTTCCTTCAAGTTGCGTGCCGTAAAATTGGCGGTGGCATTTTGGCGCGTGCCTCAATTTTTATCAGTATTATTATAGCTGGGTTGTTTATAGGCAGTGCTTTTGGCATGGTTGATTGGACACTTATACAAGAAGAGCCTTGGTTCAGACTGCCCACTTTCTTCCCCTGGGGCGCACCAATTGAAGCCGGCACATTAGCCTGGCCTTTAGTCGGCGGCGCAATGCTAGGCATCTTGAGCGGTTACTTAGCGGCCACAGTAGAATCGATTGGCGATTATGCTGCTGTTTGTACCGCTTCCGGTGAAGATTATAAAGTGAAACACATGAACAGGGGTGTTTTTGCTGAAGGCCTTGGAACCATTGTAGCAGCAGCTTTTGGTAGTATGCCTAAAACAAGCTACACACAAAACGTTGGAATTATAGCCACCACAAAAATTGCCAGTCGTTTCGTGGTACAGATAGCCGCGATATTTTTGGCACTATACGGACTTATACCCAAATTTGGTGCCATTATTGTGGCAATTCCAGATCCCGTTATAGGTGCTGTTTTTGTGGTTATTACTGGTAGTATTGTTGTTTCAGGGTTAAAGCTGGTGCAAAGCGGAGAGTCCACCCCCGCCAATAATTTGCTCCTCGGAACTGTTTTAATTATTTCCATCACAGTTCCAGCCCATGTTGAAGGTCAAGAATGGGTCGAGGAATTATCACCCATGATGCAAACCGTTTTGACCAATGAAATTGTGTTAGCAGTCCTCTCAGGGGTTATTATTAATCTTCTCCTCAATCATATATTTGGAAAAAAAGAAGAAAAGGAACAAGAAGCAAAAAGCTAATCTAATTTTAGCAGCCAGCACTTGATTTGCCTCATCCGCATAATTTAATTTGAGCGGGTGCCATAATTTAAATATGATTAATTTTTCAAGTGAAGCAGGCATAAAGAAAGGCACAGTTTGTCATTAATTGTCGTTAACAAACTGTGCCTTTTCATTATTTGATCTGTCCCTTAAATGTACTTATGATAGGTGCACGTCAAATAAATACGCCTATTTTCGAACGAGTCACCTCCTAAAGCTAAAATCCCCAGCAGTTTTGTAAGACTATGACAGCTTTTTGCCAAACACCATTAAAGTATTTTTAGGGCTGGTTTAACCTGGGGTATAGCACCATAACGCATCAAAAGAGTAAGCATGAGAGCAGTAAAACCATAGCCAACAGCATAGACGGGTTTAATTATACTTGCCTTTCTTGCTCTTCCTGGAAAAACAGCTCTTTTACCAATTTTATTTTATCCGTAGGATACCCATCTAAGACTTCACATTCCACCAAAGCAACCATACTGTTCTGTGGTTTTTTAATTTTCCCTTCTTTTTTAACATAGTGTTCTGTAAAATATCTCACAGCAGCTATGACCCCATAATTAAAACCCCCAGAAAAAAGACATACAGAGTGCCTTTTTGCATAAGGGTTTTTCATTCTTACGATCAGGCCATAATCTTTGGTGATCTCTTTTCCTTCCATTTTGGGCGTATATTTACCGCGTCGGACTATTTCCTCAAAACTGTGGGGTTTTTCTGCTTCATACTCCTTAATAGTTTCTGACTCATCTGTTGTTGCTTCTTCTATTTCATGGCTATCTCCAGTATTTTTATCGTAAGTAGCTACTTGCTGGGCGTTCAATTTTTCAATAATTTCTGGATGATTCAGCCAGTAAATGGCATGGCCCTTTTGATAAACTATCCTGCGCGCCTTTAATTCCTCTATGATCATCCTGGTCACACGGTTGTTTTTGGGGTTTCCAAGAAGGATGAGATCGCGTTCAATTCTTTCACCGAGTTCATCCTTAGAAAGATAAACCCGGTTGAGACGGAGACCTTTGTAGGCTTTATTTAATGAAGAAACAACGTTGCCATAAGCTTTTATGAGGCCAATGCCGCCAATTGCACTCACATAATCCCCAGTAGCTAGATCGTCATTTTCTGCTATAAAAACGCTGGTATATAAGGGATCATTTAGTTGCCAAAGCTCCCTTTCAGGAATGCCTGCGTAGTATTTAAAATAAGCCCAAGTAAGCGCTATCCCCAACCCCATCCCAACCCCAACTTGTATCAATAAAATG
>CAZARY010000234.1:0-2772 GCA_964487675.1 uncultured Clostridia bacterium
CCATGATTGTCCTTCACTGATAGCTTCTTTTAAAGCTCGCATGTATTCACCTGATTTTAAGCCACTAAACGGAAAAAATAACCTGACCCGGTAACCTGTAAATGCTTTTTCGATGTATGTACGATATTTTTTCCCGCCCAGCCCAATGACTTTATCGTACATAAAAAGATCAAGTTTGATTAATTGATTCCTTAATTCATTTGTAGAGATAAGAAAATCATTGGACTGAGAAGTTTTGGATGCCTTCAGTTCTCTGTGGGTTTTTAAGTCTTCCAGCCTAAGGAGCGATTCAGGGGTTATGAATCCTTTGATTGGATTTAATATAATCCATTTATCAGCAAAAGAATCCGCATATCTGCAAGCAATTTTAAAAGCCGATCCCGAAAAAGCATCTTTTGCCGTTATGCCGTTATCTTCAGTGTCTTTTTCATCTATATTCACCGTGGCTTGTCCTGACGGTACTATAACCAGTGTTTTTTCCATGATTTTTCTCCCCTCCTAGTAATAGGTGGATTTTTATTTTTGCTTATAGTCATAGGTCGCTTGGATCGATTTTTTGAAAACCTTTTTTTTGAGTTGTAAGCGCATTAAAAGTTCTTCCACCTGTTCTATCCCTTTCTCCATACACGCCTGTTTTACAATTTCGCTGCAAGCATAAGCATCTTCCAAAGCATTATGGTGTTTAAAATCTACGCCCAAAAATCCAGCTATTTTATCGAGTTTGTAAGACTCTAAAAAAGGCCATGTTTTTCTGGCAATTTGCACAGTACATGCGTATTCAAAGTCAGGCTCTTTTAATCCGTATTTCTTTAAAACACTCCTTAATACACTGATATCAAAAGCAGTGTTGTGGGCAAACACGAGCTTATTTTCAATAAATGGACTAATATCAGGCCACAACTCGTCAAACCTCAACTCATTGGCAACAGTTTCTGCTCTAATCCCGTGGATATAGGTGTGAAACGGTTCAAAAAAGAGCGTCGGTGGCTTGATAAGCCAGTATTTTTCTTCTCGAATTTTTCCATTTTTGACCTCTAATAAGCCTAAGGCACAAGCGCTGGAAAAATTTTTGTTGGCCGTTTCAAAGTCGATGGCAACAAAATTCAATTTGATGGCCTCCCAGATGGTTCTAAACTCCAAAGTCTAAAGGATTATTATAATGTAATCCAACCATTTTTTTATATTGGATACGACATCGCTTTTGTTCACCCTTATCATGTCAATTTTTTTTATTATCATATATTTCCCTTCAATAATCAAGCTTAGCAGCCTTAACAAGTTTGCCTATACTTTATTTCTTGCTTTTATATATAAAATCCTGTTCCGCAATTATCTTAACTCAAGTTCACTACAGCATAAAAAAACGGAAAACGCTGAACCTTTTATAAATGTTATTTGACAACCTGATAAAAAACGTATTAAAATTTATTCGACTACAGCAACCAAGGGAAAAACCTTAAATCAAGCAGATGTTTTTGGGGTATTAACGAGGGAGACGGTGGGATGTAAAGATATGATTTCAGCTGGGCAGAGGCACAGAAAAAACGTGAATCCGTAAATTGTTACCCGTAAAAAAATAGCAACACCGATCAGGAAACATTTCGCTCTTGCAACCAGGGTTAATAATTTATGTTAACCCTGGTTCGATTATAATTTAAGCAAATTGCTTTTCATAAGCATAGTAAACATAAAACCGCACAGCTGGATAGATCAATACAATTAAAGATAATAGGAACCCGCCATTGAGAGCTAGAACCAATGACAAGCCAATAAGCGCATAAGTTATGCTGTTGCTCGTATTTCCATTTAAAGGCTGCCGACCAAGAAAATAACTTTTCAGCAGCTTCCGGTCATAATCATAGCAATTCACATGATAAGTCACTATTCTAATGCCCTTAGGAACCACAACCAAGTCATCTTTTGAGTCAACCTCTTTTTCGCACTTGTGACAAGTAACCATCTTGACGACTCCTTTCATGAGTAGCTGTTGATTTTACTCTTTTGATTCATCCATCTATTGCATATCAAAAAAAGGCATGAAATGCAAGGGGTACAATTGTGATATTGAAATATTGAGTTTGATACTATCTTTATAAACAGTGATATATTTTATTCTATTATAAGTTATATTATTCGCGATTTGATGCAAATATCCTATAACTTATGGAAACTAAATTATAACATGGGGGGGATTTTTTATGCACTTAAATATGGAAGAGGACCATGTGTTAGGCACCGATATCTACGCTATAACCGATGAAAGCTTATCGAGAGGCAGAGATAACGTACAGATCGCACAAAAGCTCCTAGAAGCCGGGGTTAAGTTGATACAATATCGCGATAAACATAAAACACCTCGGGACAAATTTGAACAATGTAAATTGATTAGAAATCTAACCAGCCAAGCCGGGGCTAAATTTATTGTGAATGACGATATAGATATCGCTTTAATTGTAAAAGCAGACGGCATCCATGTTGGTCAATCAGACCTGCCAGTTAATGAAATACGAAAGCTTGTGGGAAACAATATGATTATAGGTCTTTCTGCAGCAAACAGTAATGAGGCACGACAAGCTGCCAAAGCAGGTGCTGATTATATTGGCGCTGGCCCGATTTTTGAAACGGACACCAAAAAAGACGCCCAAAAACCTGTGGGGTTAGATTTCGTAGAATATATAGCATATCAAATGGAGATACCTTTTACCGTTATTGGCGGCATTAACCGGTCTAACATCCCCGAAGTCAAAAAGAGAGGTGCTTATTGTTTTGCTA
>CAZARY010000235.1:0-2754 GCA_964487675.1 uncultured Clostridia bacterium
ATTATCTAGCATGTACAAACATGTACAAAAAAGGAGAAATCAGGTAAAACATGCTAACCATAAAATGCGCTGCTTGCAAGAGCAAATTGATGCGTTATCGAAAAATTGGCAAAGGGAAGGTGCTGCGATGCTACAAAGATAGGATCCGGCGTGTCTTTAAGGGAAAAATTAAGCATGGTGTATTTTTTTGTAGTAACTGCAGCAGCGTGATAGGTAGAGAAGAAGACAGGTTGATACAAATGCATCAAAACGCTTTTACGTACAGTGGAAAAAAGGAATAAGAAAAAGAAAAAGGAAGGGGACAAAAATAAAGTAGGGGACGCAAACACAGCTGATTTTTGAAAGCGGGTGATATAGGTGACCCGTAACTATAAAGAAAATAGTATAAATTGGGATTTAAAAAATGTTGTGGAACTTTACCGAAAACTTTATTGCTATTATGCGTGTCGTTTTGAAAATGGTTGTGATCTAACCGCTCAAGTGCCACATGTCCATTTTTGGCATGTGTGTATGAGAGCGGATGCTGCACTTAAAAGTGAAAAATTTACTAAAGTGGTGCCTGAGAAAAAGCCGGTTTTAAAATATATCGAAAACCAAACAGCAGATATTGGTTCTCCCTATGGTGAACTGCGTACATTATTGAAGAGCCTGAGTCCATATTTGTCGTGGGCATACGGATACGAAGCAATGCCCGAGGCATTGATGGAAAAATACGCTTATGCGGAGATACTTGGCCCACAAGGGCCTATGCTGGCAGAGGACCTTGTATTAGGGGCAGTGATGCTTGGACCTGAATGCTGGTACCCTGAACACTATCACGTTAATATTGCTGAATCCTATGTTTGTTTGATCGGTGAATGCTGGATTAACCAAACGCCATTGATCCCTCAACAGTGGTATTATGTAGGTCCTGGGGTAACACATCAGATTGAAACTTCAAAAGACACCCCTTGTCTCTTGGCTTATGCATGGGTAGGGGAGCGAGCATTTTTGACCCATAAAGATAGCATGGTCATGGTTTGATTAAAACGTGAATATGGAATATGGAGAGATAGAGCGAGAAAGCTAGAGAGCTAGAGAGCGTTTTAATATTTATTATTGTTAAATTGTACTGGCAGTTTATGTTGAAAAATTCAGAAACACAGTTTTGGATGCATCGTCCCACTTTATGTTCGCTTCGGGAATTAATCCCGCGATATCTCTTAAGGCCACCCATTGATTTGACAGCATGACATAACTTCGACCATCTTCTAACCTGGTAGGAAAATCTACTGCTTGCTCATTTATAATTAAGCTAACTGTGTCATACTGGTCTTTTTCTTCTTTTCTGGCTGTTACCATGTCAGTAATCAAACCAAGATTGGTAAAATTTCCCGGGCATTCGGTCGCCATCCAATTATTGTGGCCGTAGACGGTTAATTTTTCTCCGTAGATACTTTGACAAGCACAGTGAAATAAAGCGGCAGTGTGATACTGGGCTTCGGTGGGTGCTGCTTGATTCATATCACCGCTTAAACAGCAGCCAATGGTGGTTTTATTGGCTTGATTGCCGCCGTGGGCACCTCGCGACCTAATGGGGCGTCCAAGTTCCAAAACCCCATCGGGCCTTATGTGTGCATGGTATCCCACCATTATCCAGTGTAAACCGTTTCTGTGCCAGTGGTCATGACTGGTGATGGGCCGATCCTCGACCCCCGAATGGTGATAGGTGATCCCGATGGTTTCCCCGCGTTCTTGAAGGGGGCGAGATGGCGTTAACTCGTAATCGACGATTTTTACTTTCATTCTTTCCAGTTCTTCTAAGAGCAGTTGATCCACGTCAAACACCTCCGGATAATGATTGATTTTTACGTGAAACAAACTTATCATACCAAATTTCCTGGCTTTTATGAAGCGAAATTTTATATTATAGTGATGTTACGAAAATAAAAGCAGAAAGCCCCAATGATTTAGCCGTGGGAATGCGTCAAAAAAGCAAAAAAGCAAAAAAACAATTGATAATTCCCAGATATGGTTATCAACTTAAATCAAGGAAAGCATTACAACAATAAATTTCATAATCATACTGATTTAACTTGATCGTCAGATTCCCAAACAAAGGGCAGGGATTAGTTGTATCAAGCGATTTAAGAATTAAAACAAGGGTGGGGGCGTGTATGAATGAAATTTCCGATGCTTTTTTGATCAGAGGGATGCTAGGCGTGGCCATCCTTTTGGTTGTAATTGTTTACTGGTTGGTGAACTGGTTTACGAAAAAGTGAGCAGAAAATAAACTGCTTTAACTAAAGAAGCAAGTGAATAACTGGTGGACACAAAATGTAGTATACCTTCCCCACATTTAACTGATAGAATTTGAGCCATTGAATGAATTCGAACAATCAGAATAAATTGTATAAAAGTGTGATAATGATTAACGTTTTGGAGGTGAACCGATTTGACGGCAGAATCTATGGATATAGATGAATTCCGAAAGCTGGCTCAGCAGGTGGTGGAAAAGGAAGTACCAGAAGATCTATTGAAAGCATTGAACCTGGGTATTACGGTGCTGCCTGATTTATATGAAGAGGATGAATCTGTCATCATGGGGGAGTATGTTGTGAATGAACTGGGCAATTTGATCGTGCTCTATTATGGATCTTTTGCTGCTTATCTGGAAAATGCCCCCCGTTCATCCTGGATGGAAGAAATCAGAGATACCATTAAGCATGAACTGCAGCACCATATTGAAGACATGGCAGGTGAAGAAACCCTGGC
>CAZARY010000236.1:0-2717 GCA_964487675.1 uncultured Clostridia bacterium
GTGCTGTTGTATATCGATTCCGGTGGTGGCTCGGCTTCTGCTTCTGAGGCGATTGCTGCTGCAGTAGAGACTCTATCTAGCAAAAAACCCGTAATTGCATTAATGGGAGAAAAGGCCGCATCAGGAGCTTATTATATAGCTTCACAAGCTGATTACATTTTCGCTTACCCAGCCACATTGACAGGTTCTATTGGTGTAATCGTGGGAAAACTTGTCACAAGCAATTTCTTTCAGAATTTATTGGTGAATAGAGAGATTATTACCAAGGGTAAAACGAGCCTTTTTGACAGCGACAGCTTGTTTTCTCAAACAGAAAAAACTAAAATTTTAAAGACTATCAACAGGACCTATGACCTTTTTCTTGAAAGGGTGGCTACAGGGAGGAATATGGAAAAAGAAAGCGTAGATGAAGTAGGGCGTGGTCGAATCTGGACAGGAAATCAAGCTAAAAATATCGGACTCATTGATGAAGTAGGCGGAATTTATGAAACCTTGGAAAAAATTAAGGCAATGACAGGGGTTTCTCAAGTAAATCTAAAAGAAATCACCCCTACTGGCGGCTACATTTTACCCAAAAAAGATCCAGCGAAGGATGAAATTGTAAACGAAATTAACGAGTGGAAAGCTTATTTTGACGGAAAAAAGCCATTATATATTAGCGAGCTTTTTATTAATAAAGACCACTTTTTTTTATAATTTTTTATAAAAGGTTATTTCTGCATATTAACTAAAAATTAATTCAATCCAAGTCCGATTATGAGTTTTCACCCTGTAAATGGCTTGCAAAATAAGCTATAATAAAGATATACAAGGTAATTGAAGTAATTAAAAAAAATAGGCTAAAAATTTGGGAGATGCACACACATAGCACAATCCGCTTACACAAGTTTGAGAGGAGGAGAGCATGAATTTACAAATAATTACTGACAGTGCATGCGATTTACCAGACGAAGTGATCAAACAATATCAAATCGAGACTGCCCCATTCATTATCAATTTAAGAGGCCAAGAGTTCTTAGATGGTGTAACCATCAAACCTCCTGAACTCGTAGATAAAATAGAAAAAGGAGAAATACCCTCCACAACTCAAATTCCTGCGGAACACTTTTACCGAATTTTTGAAAAATACGCATCCCAGGGAATTCACTGCCTTTATATAGGATTTTCATCCAAAATGTCCGGAACATTCCAAACGGCCTCTATGGTTGCTAAGGACTTGGAAGATAAGTATCAAAACATCAAGATTCACACAATAGATTCTCTTTCAGGATCGATGGCCCAGGGGTTAATTGTAAAAGAAATAGCCAGGCATGTTGAAAGCGGTGCATCCATTGATTTTGTACTAGATAAGATTCAAAATTTAAAAGCCCGAATTGAACACATTTTCACCATAAATGATTTGAAATTTCTTTACAGAGGTGGGAGGATTAAGTTGTCTAGCGCCTGGTTAGGAAGTCTCTTGAATATAAAACCGATCCTAAAAGTAAATCATGGGGAAATAATCCCTTTTGAAAAACAGCGGGGCACAAAAAAAGTTTTAAGGCGTATGGTTCATATGTTCATGGATGCTAAAACGGACTTGACCAGTGTAATTATTGGTATCACGCATGCTGGTGATCCTGAAAAAGCGGATAAAATAAAAAAAATGATCCAAGAAGAAACGGATGTAAAAAATGAAAATTTTATGATTAATCATATTGGCTGTGTCCTTTGTGCGCATTTGGGAATAGGCGGTGTAGGGATTTTCTTCTTTCAGGACAGCTAGGCAAACAAATTGATATTTTGAAAGAAGTGAGGTGTTATAGCATTGATAAACACCCGAATCATTAAAAAGTGTCTTTTGGGGCTATTGAGTATCCTGATAGCTATTAATCTTGTGCTGCCTAGTGTTCATGCTGAAAACCAGGATGCCAGCCCACATTATAAACTTATTTCACTAGAAGGTACAATAACTGCTGGAAGCAGCCAGTTTTTAGAGTCTACGATAGAAGATGCCATTGAAGAAAATTACGATGGTATCATTATTGTATTAGATACCCCCGGTGGTTTAGTCGATGCCACTTTGGATATCATGAGAAAGATAGTTAATTCTCCTATACCTGTGATCACTTATGTGGGACCATCGGGCGCCATGGCTGCCTCAGCGGGGACTTTTATTTTAATGAGCGGCCATGTGGCAGCTATGGCACCTGGAACAACTTGTGGCGCTGCCATGCCAGTAACAATGCAGCCAGGTGCTGAAGGGACTACAGAAGCGGATGACAAAACCGTTCAGTTTTTGGCAGGTCATTTAAAAAGCATTGCTGAAGAACAAAACAGGCCTGTGGATGTGGTAGAGAGATTTGTAACTGAAAATTTGACTCTATCTGCTCGTGAAGCTTTAGAAAAAGAAGTGATTGAGTTTAATGAGCCCAATGTGGAATCTTTAATGGAAGCAATTCACGGCTATGAGGTCATGGTAGATGGAGAGATGGTTGAATTAAATACAAGAGATGCGATGATTGAAGAAACAGAAATGACACTTACACAAAGCTTAAGCCACTTTATCAGTAATCCACAGGTGGCAATGATTTTACTATTGATCGGAATATATGGTATCATCTTTGGCCTCAATGCTCCTGGTACATTAGTGCCTGAGCTCACAGGCGTTGTGGCTTTGATTCTTGCACTTTTTGGACTGGGCATGTTTGAAGCCAACGTATTAGGCATTGTATTGA
>CAZARY010000237.1:0-2707 GCA_964487675.1 uncultured Clostridia bacterium
TATGCTTGCTATCATTATCAAATAAATAACTCTTTTTCCTTGCATCTTTACCACCTACCTCACTTTAAAACATTCAAAAATCTAGTCTGAACGGCATTTTAATACTCCTCCATTAAACCGTCAATATTACCGCATTATCGCGTTATTGCATTATCGCAGATATGTTGGAATAAAGAGATCTATGATACCGATAATGAATGCGGCAAGCAAAGCACCAAAAAAGCTAACCACCATACCTGAAACGAAAAACTGCGCAAGGTAGATCACCAAACCAGCGACTATAAATGACAGGCATCCTCTACCCTTCGGTGAAGCATCTTTTCCAAGAAGATATTTACTGCCCTGCCCTAACAACGCAATAACTATTGCAGCAAATAATGCACCAACAAAGCCTGCTATTTCAAAACCAGGCAGTAGAAAACTTACAAACATCAACACAAGCGCTGAAACCACAAATCGAATAATAAGTGACAAAATAAGCCTGCTCACCTCATTTCTATTAGCTACTGCAAACAATCTAATATTTTATAGCATTTCTTTAAGTTAACAATAAATCTGGTCAAAACTATTTTAAGTCTTTAATATTATTATATCCTAATCTTCTTTTAGAAGACACACAAAATTTTGACACGACCACTAAAATAGTGATAACTTTGAATAAAGTTGTTCCCCTAGTAATTTATTTCGATTTTTACATGTTCCCCCACAGCTAAAGCAGTGGACTTTCTGCTACACTCTTGCATAAACTTATTATTAGGAGGTTGAAATTTGGGTGATATTCTTTTTGAAATCCCAATCAAAGATGTAATCAAAAAGCGCACGTCTGTAAGAACTTATAAACCAACGGCTATATCAGAATCGTTAGAAAATAAGCTAAAAAATTATTCAGAAAGTTTACAAGATCCTTTTTCTGTTCCTATGCGATTTGTTTTTATAAACGATGCTGCCTTTGTTAGAGAAACAGGTGGAAAGATTGGTACATACGGTATTATTAAAGGTGCCAAAAGTTTTATCGCAGTATTAGTTGAAAAGGACTTGAATTATAATTTAGAAAAAGTGGGGTATGCCCTCGAAAAATTGATTTTATATGCCACTTACCTTGGACTGGGAACATGCTGGTTAGGCGGAACTTTTAACCTGAAAGGGTTAGCTAAGATAACTACGATAACTGATAAAGAATTCCTACCAATCTTAACGCCTGTTGGTTATCCTCAGGATAAAAAAAGCTTAGCTGATAAAGTAATGAAAACCCTCGCAGGCTCTAAAAAACGAAAACCCTGGCAGGCTTTGTTTTTTAATAAATCTCTTGACACCCCTCTAACTGAAAAAGAAGCCGGTCCTTTCATTGACCCCTTAGAAATGGTTCGGCTAGCCCCATCGGCTCAAAATAAACAGCCCTGGAAAATCATTAAAGACGATAATTACTGGCACTTTTTCATGGAATACTCCAAAATCACAAATAAAGCCAGTGGATACGATATACAAAGAATAGATCTAGGGATAGCCATGTGTCATTTTGAGTTAACGGCAGTAGAAGAAGGCTTGTCTGGTCAATGGATCATTGATGGTACTAAACCTGAAATTGAAGGAACAGAAAACCTCCACTATATAACTAGTTGGTGCACTAATTAGCTGCACTCAAGCTAGCTTTATATATTGAATGAGCTAGCATGAATAAGCCTGCCTATTCTAAACAGGCACCGTAGGCTTTAAGCTTATTCACTATTTCATCATAAGGAATTTCTTTTACCCGTTTATCTCGAGCTGAAGCTGTGCCAGCAGTTACCCCGGCAGCTTCCCCCATAGCTAGGCACCCGGCTGCTGTCCGGGCAGAGGCGTGAGCTTCCTGGGTGGCAGAAAAACATCTCCCTGGAATAAATAAATTATCTAGGGATTCAGCAATTAGACTCCTTAAAGGAATTTCATAATGTTCACCTTCTGGTACTGCCTCCCAAATTGTTTCACGGCCTTTTTTATGAACTTCCACGGGCCACGAATAACTGGCTATCCCATCTTCAAATTTTTTGGCAGCAAGAATATCTTCTTTCGTGAGGACATATTCCCCCTTAAAGCGTCGGGTCTCACGTACGCCTACATGCGCAGGTAAGCGACTAATATAGGCGTGCTTATAACCAGGGACCCATTGTTTAAGAAACGCCAAATATAGATAAGCTTGGCGACGCCCTTCTGCTTCCGCATAACTTAACTCTAAAGCATTTGTTGGATTCATTGGCCTATCTTCATAACTCACCCTGGTCAAATTGCAACGCATTTCACCATTCTTTGGTAGGCGTGTAATCCCCCCATCCAACCTAGGCAGCTCAAAATCTCCTTTCCGCACAGCTTCTTTCATGATTTTTCCCAATTGTTCCCGGTCAGTTTGTTCTGCTGCAGAAGTATCGACACCAGACAAATGAAAGACCGTGCTCGAATATTGATGATATGCACCATCCTTTAGCTCAGCAGCCCCTGCCAGATCAGACAGATCACCATCTCCTGTAGCATCCACAGCAACCTGGCAATTTATGACCTGCCAACCACCTTTGCCATAAAAGATAACACTATGAATGGCCCCTTCTCGAGTTACAACTTCTATGGGCATCTGATTAAACAGTACATTGATCTTATATTCACGCAAAAATTAATCAAACACTTTTTGTAGTATCTGCGTATCGTAATGAATAATAGTATTCTTCACTTTTTTATT
>CAZARY010000238.1:0-2700 GCA_964487675.1 uncultured Clostridia bacterium
TCACCTGTTGGATTTTATTCGCGGGTAAAATGCTGTCTGAAAAGGGATTCAATTTAATTTCATGCACTTGGCGATGAAATGTGTTGACCGTTTTTTCCCTAGGTGGGGCCCCCGTTTCAAATACGTTTACCTTTCTCTGACCTGTTTCCTTACCAGTTACAGAAACAGGGGAACCGGGGTAAACAAAAAATTGCTCTAATTCAGCCTTTTCAGCCAAATCAAATACCCTAAAATGGGTATGGAAATGACCTGCCAAAATATAATCAAAACAAAGACTGCTAAGATTCGATTTTTTTACAGGCATATAATGGCTGGGACCTTCGTCGCCAAAATCTTCTCCAGAGTAGTAAGTTTCCAGTAATTCTCCATGAAATGCTAAAATATGACAGCTGTTTTCATCTCCATTTAACGCCTGTCGGGAAATTTCAGTCATTCTTTCCAGAACTTCAATCTCATTTAAGGGTTCGTAGGGCATGCCCCAAATAGTGATCGTTCCGTTTTTTACAGTCATTTTATAAGGTGTTTGGTGAGTCTTAAATAGGTAGACGTCTTCACCAAAAAAGAACCCCTCTGTATATACTTCCGCATCGTGATTCCCCGGTAATATAAGTACTTTGTACCCGGTACGGCTAAACAGCTCCCTGATATAGCCGTAAAGTTTACTGGCATCAGCTTTGCTGTCAAATAAGTCGCCGCAAATAATAAGAAGATCTATCTTTTCTTCCTTTCCTGTCTTGATGATTTCTTCTAAAGCTTCCCATCTTTCGTGCGCACCTACTTTAAGGTGGATATCCGCTGTATGTAATATCTTTGCCATTTTGACTCCCCCCTTATCTTCCACCTCTTTTTGTTAAATTATACATTGGCTCTCTGTTAACCTTCAATTGCCCGCATAAATTAGCTGTCATTTAACCAAAATTTTGAGCAAAACTTGCTTTTTAGGTTAAAAAGTGCTATAGTTAATAATCGTTGCAGGGCTTTGCTTTCGGTTTGGCCTTCGCCAGGTTGAGAGCAAAGTTTTTTTGCGCTTTTAAATCGTTGATGACCGCCACACAAAGTTGGCTTTCAACTTCAAATTTAATTTGATAACCATTTTAGAAATACACTCTGAAAGGATGAATGAACAAACATGAAAAAATTTAAAGAATTGAAACTGAGCAAGCAGGTATTAGAAGCAACTACCCACATGGGATTTGAAGAAACCACTCCCATTCAGGAAAAAGTGATCCCCCTGGTAATGGCAGGGAAAGATATCATAGGACAGGCACAAACGGGTACTGGTAAAACGGCTGCTTTTGGTATTCCCACGGTAGAGCAGCTTATGACATCCCAAAATAGATCCCCTCAGGCTCTGGTGGTAGCACCTACCCGGGAATTAGCCGTTCAAGTTGCAGCGGAGTTAAATAAACTGGGGCATTATAAAGGGATTAAAGCGCTGCCCATTTATGGGGGACAAAATATCACCAAACAGTTTAAAGCCTTGAAAAAACATCCCCATATCATCGTGGGCACACCGGGAAGACTGATAGACCACCTAAATCGTCGGACGATTAAGCTAGACCAGGTTAAAATGGTCACCCTGGATGAAGCAGACGAGATGCTGAATATGGGCTTTATTGAGGATATAGAAAACATATTGGCTAAGACCCCGCAAAAAAGGCATACTTTGATGTTTTCCGCTACCATGCCCGCGCCCATCAAAAGACTAGCCGAAAAATTCATGCAGGACCCTGAGTTAGTGCGGACCAAATCTAAGGAAATGACCGTCCCCAGCACTGATCAGTACTATGTGGAAACCAAGGAACGAGATAAATTCATGATCTTTTGCCGCCTGGTAGATCAGCAATCCCCGGAAAAGGCGATTGTTTTCGGCCGCACCAAGCGCAGAGTAGATGAGCTGAGTGAAGCATTAAGTGAGAGAGGTTACGCCGCCGAAGGCATTCATGGAGACATGGCCCAGGCCAAACGAGACAGTGTCATGAAAAATTTCAAAAATGGCAGCACAGAGCTTTTGGTAGCTACCGATGTGGCTTCTAGAGGATTAGATGTCAGCGGCGTCACGCATATTTACAATTTTGATATTCCCCAGGATGCCGACAGCTACGTTCATCGGATTGGTAGGACCGGTAGAGCCGGGGAAAGTGGGACGGCTGTCACGCTCACAACCCCCCGCGAAAAGGCGCATTTACAGTTAATTGAAAAATCTATTAAAAAGCAGGTACAAAGGAAGACGCCCCCCACCTTGGCCGATGCCATGGCAGGAAAACAGGAAGCAGCTGTAGAAAAACTTACCCGAGAAGCCATGAATGGCTCTTCGGGGAATGACACCTCAAGCAAAATAAACGAAAACGCATACAAACTGGCAAGCGAACTGCTAGAAGAACACGAGGCAGAAGCGCTGGTGGCAGGCGCCTTAAAAATGCTTATGAAAGAATCTGAACATGAAGCTGATGCAAAAGTGGAACTGACCTATGAAGCTCCTATACAACGCCGTCACGGGAAAAATTCAAAAAATGGGTCCAAAAATAATGGAAAAAATGGGATACAGAATGGGAAGAATGGGAAACAGCATCAATATAGCAAATATAGTAAAAAACGCTAATCGCATTTTTTTGTAGTGGTTTTTAAAATGACAACGAGTACGAAGCGGTCTATTGCCTGTTTAACAATAGCACCCTGTCACACGTGCCGTGGCATTGA
>CAZARY010000239.1:0-2680 GCA_964487675.1 uncultured Clostridia bacterium
GCCTAGTCAGGGTGGCGTTTTAAACCCAGATCAAACTAGCTGCTTGATCCACTTCTTTTACTACCTCATCCGCAAACGCTTTCGCTTTGCGGATGAGAACTTCCGACCATCTACCGATCTTCTAATTCCTTTTTAACCTTCTGAAGCTCTTTTTCTAATTCCTTAAGTTTTCTTACTACTCCCACTTTTTTACCCCCCTTGTTAAAATGGATTTTTTGCAACACAAAAAATCCCACGCCTTTTCATCACACTGTGCCTAAATTTACTTAGGCACTACCTCTAATTATTGATGAAAAGACCTGGGCTCGCTTGCCAAGTCTACTTGCTACTCCAGCTGGCTTGTAATGCAACTGGTTTTAAAATATATACATATTAAATTTTGTTCGATTTTGTTCGATTAATATTATAATATTTTACAGTTCCAAAATCAAGGGTGTAAAGTATTAAAAAAAGTATTCTTTGATTTTATTTCCTATTCTAAATTTTAGAGGTTTTTTAGGATCTATACAACCTATAAGAACGAAGAAAAGAATCAAAAGAAGAAGAAAAGGTTTGTGGCAGCATTTAACGTTATTTAACGTCCAAAGAACAGTTCAGAAATAAAACCATAATGCTAAATGATGTCATTTAATGCTAAACCAAGCTTTTCAAAACAAAACAGCTTGTCCCAGGCTAGAATACACCAGGTAAGGATGTTATCGCATCGATAACATCTGTATGCACTCTAAAAAGCAATTATGCATCTTATTCCTTAGCTTTCTAATATATCTTTCAATAAGGCCAACTCTTGTTGATAACTCTCCAACTGTAACTCTAACGTTTCTATATCTGACTGCTGTTGAAAAGCAGCCTCTCCAAGGGAAGCAAGGATGGAATCCACGGCCGCTTCCAAACCTACTATATGACTCTCTAAGTTCGGGTACAAGATAAATAACGAACCCCCTTTTTTAGTATTCTATAAGTACGACTAAAGGATTTGATCACCAAACACCCACAAAATAGATGTGAGGTTTCACCAGGGGGCTACGCCCCCCTAATATAAAGAGCTTTTTCAGTTGTAGGAAATTTATTCTAGTTCTTTTAATAATTTACTAATGTACTGCTGGGTTACACCCATTTTTTTTGCTAATTCCTTTTGAGAAGCCATAGGATTTTCTCTGAGCGCTTTTTTAAGCTTGTCCAGGGTAAAACCTTTCTGCCTTTCTCTTTTTGTTTTTCCGTCCTTTCTACGGTTTTTTCTGCGTCTTTTATTATTACGATTATACTTTTCTCTTTTGCCGATAATAGTCCGCATATTTTTTTGTTCTTCTTCGTTAATATCAAGTTCCTGTATCAATTTTTTATTGCTATAATTGTATCCAGCACCAGGATACCCTTTAGATTTTGCTATTTTATCCGCTTCTTCCGAAGAACGTGCTTCCCATGCTTTCTCTGCGCTTTTTGTAGCATTTATCACTTCTTCCTCAGTTAATGGTTCTCTAAATTGTTCATTAAACTCCAGAGTCTCTTCTAAAGCCTCCCGGGGATCTTGTAAAAAACAACATAGCCAGTACCTGCGTAAAAAACAACTAAACTCTCTATAACCTTTCATATTCCAATCTCTTAATTCACACAGCATTTCAAGATCTAAAACTCTATTGTAGTGAAGCTGTTGAATATTGTATAACTGTACTACTTTTGGTTTTCTACCCTTTTTCTTTTTGCTTTTCTTATAGTTTTTTAACTCAGGTAAGTATTCATCTCTAAGTTTTTTAAGGTCGTGTTTTGTATTATGTCTATATACTACATATACTGGGTTATCATTTTTTGAGTTTTTGCTTCCAGCAAGACGAAATACCCTAGCAGCATCTCTTGCCCGGGGATCAGCCCCCACTTTTTTTAATTTTTTAATAAAGTTATTCTGTATAGATTGCCAAAGCGGGAGAGCCTGATAGGGAACTGGTTTTATTAGCCATACAGGACATACCCCTTGGCCACTAAAGATATAAAAATTTGGCATAGGTAACACGCCATCTTCCACTAAAATCTCTTCTATATGGCCTACCGTCCATTCTGGGAGATAGTTAAACATATGACAATCTACATCACAATATAAAGCACGTAACTGCCTTATATTAGTAACCTTTCGCTTAGGAAGATAAAATGTGTTTTGACTAAAATAAACATCTATCCCAGTCCACTCATTCATAGCCTTTTTTAATTCTTCTGGTCGATAATGATATTGCTTCCAATCATATTTTCTTGGGCCTCTACCTTCCTCCCATTCTTTTTTTGCAAAGGTAATATATCCATCCGCACCCAAATGGTGAAACTCTAAATGTTCTTTAGGATCATGATGTGGTTGACCCCCAAGGAGTGGGACGTGGTTTTTATTATTAAAACGTTCTTCGTGTGTTTTTCTAAGTTCTTTCCAATTTTCCCAAGTCTCTTTCTCCAAAAATAAAACACACTCCTTTCTTTTGCGAAGGAGTGTGACGCAGTTCCCTTTTTATATCATTTTCTTCCTTTGTTTCTACTTGATTGTCTTTTTTCTCAGTGGTATAATCAAGGTAAGTAAACAAAGGATTTTGTCCTTTTTAGGGAGCTGCGTCACCAGCTCCTTCGAATAGTCTTCGAAATAAGAGCTCTCGGCCAAGAGCTCTTATTTTTTTGTTGGATAAATTTTTCTGTTACTAATCAT
>CAZARY010000240.1:0-2676 GCA_964487675.1 uncultured Clostridia bacterium
TTAACCCTGGTTTTGGCTTGTAAAACCGAAGATTTACGGAATTGCACTATTGATCAAGCCATTTGCGTAGATAGCAGTTTTCTGGCATACGGGCGAAAACGGAGATGCTGTAAAAAATTTTACCCCAAAAGGTTACCGAGACTTGGGTTTTTTAAAGTTGGAGGTGGAGTGGTAGAAGAAGATTGACCCCATAGAAAATTCGAATCGTTCGATCTATTAGATCATTTCTGTAAATGGCGGTATATAAAGGGAGTCCCTCTTTTTTGTTGAATCATTAAGTAAGAGCAAAACAACCAACAAAGGAGGAACTCCCATGGCAATTATACCACAACAAAGGCTTTTTGGGTGGGAAGAAATTGAGGAGTTACAGGATCTTGAGCGTTTAGAGTTAGTGCTAAAGTATATGCCTGACGAAAGGTTAATGCGTGAACTTGAGGAAGAGCGCGGCAATGGGCGTAATGATTATCCTGTCCGGGCCATGTGGAATGCTGTTTTGGCAGGAGTAGTATACCAGCACCTTTCAGTAGAGAGCCTTTTGAGGGAGTTGCGTCGCAACGGACAATTGCGCCAGATATGCGGTATTAACCCAAACCAGGTTCCTACTTCCTGGGCATTCAGCAGGTTTTTAGCCAAGCTAATGGAGAGGAATGAGGAGATAGAAGAAATTTTCAACGAACTGGTAAGACAGCTAACCGAGCTGCTGGATGACTTTGGAGAAACCCTGGCTTTTGATGGAAAAGCTATTGAAACTCATGCCAGGCCGCATAAAAAGCGACCTACTACCCAAGATGGCCGCCGGGACAATGATGCTGATTTTGGTAAAAAAGTTTACCGTGGAGAGAACCAGGACGGGACCTTATGGGAGAAGATCAAAAGCTGGTTTGGCTACAAACTGCACTTAGTAGTAGATGCTAACTATGAATTGCCGGTAGCTTTTAAAATAACCAAAGCTTCTGGGGCTGAAGAACCGCAAGCCCATGGTCTTTTAAGTGACCTGGAGGCAGAACATCCGGAAATATTAAAGCGCAGCAGATATTTTACGGCAGACAAGGGATTAGACGACGGCAAACTGATCCGAAGGCTGTGGGATGATTACCGTATCAAGCCGGTAATTGATATTAGGAACAGCTGGAGAGACCAGGATGCTACTCGGTTGCTCAACGGCCAAGAGAACCTAGTTTATGATTATCAGGGTCGGGTTTACTGTTACTGTCCCCGTACCCTTAAAAAAAGACAGATGCCTAACGGAGGATTTGAGGCGGACAGAGGCTGCTTAAAGAAGCGCTGTCCTGCGGAGCATTTTGGGATTGACTGTGGAGGCAAGGAAGAATGCCCGGTATCTAAAGCGGTAAGGGTTCCTCTTAAAGAAGACAGGCGTATTTTCACTCCTTTGCCCCGTGATAGTTATAAATGGGGAGATGTATATAAAAAAAGAACCTCTGTGGAAAGAGTGAACGGGCGTTTAGATGTCTCCTTTGGTTTTGAAAATCACTTTATCAGGGGGCAAAAGAAAATGAGAATGCGCATGGGCTTGGCACTATGTGTAATGCTTGCCATGGCGGTGGGACGTATAAAAGAAAAACAGCGTCATAAAATGCGAAGCTTGGTTCAATGTGCTTAGCTTAGCTAAATCGAATCAAATTATCTACCAAAGTTCATAGAGGGAGGAGTGTGTTTTAATAGAAACAGTTATTGCCTGATATTGTAATTCAATAGCAAAAGACTTTACTGTTAAGAAAAAATAGCATTTTTAGAAGGGGGGCTTTAAGAAAAAGCCAGCTTTTTTCCATGAAAAAAATAGCTGCAGCGCAAATGGCTTATTGATCTACCTGTTGTTTAGAATACGTTTAGAATATGTTAAGATTTTAGTTTTACAATTAAAATAAATAATATAAAGAAAACACTAAGATGACATGATGTTTATTCAAAAATTTAAATATCTTCAAAAAACCTTTAAAGGAGATGATTTTATTATGAATCCTGTATGGCGTAATCTTATGACGATTGGTCTTGTGACCATGGTGGCTTGGTTTATGACAGGCTGTGAGCCCGGTAATGAGGAACCACAGCCCGATGAAGAAGCTGTTGTGAACGTCACAGCAGACGAAGGTTACTTCGATCCTGATGTCATTGTGGTTGACCAGGGACAGGAAGTAACTGTGGAGATTGAAAATGTAAGCGACGCAGACCATACTTTCACTATCGACGAGCTTGATATTGATGTTAGCCTTGCCCCTGAGGCACAGGAAGAAATCACCTTTACTGCTACAGAAGAAGGCACCTTTGAATTCTACTGCGCTGAACCCGGACATCGCGACGCTGGAATGTATGGTTATTTAGGCGTAGGTGAAGAACCGGCTATACCAGAGGATGATGAAGACAATGGAAACGGTTACGGCTATTGACGAGGGTAATAGCTGACGGTTTGGTTCAAACCTTAATTTTTTGTCCGGCCGGGGTTTTGCTTTTTAATTAAGGCAATCTCTTTTAATCCCGACGTCGTTTTCAAAAAATATCAATTGATTCCGGGCAAAAATAGGGCCAGCGCATATTCCTTCACAAAATAGATTATGAAAAAAATTATAAAGAAAGGAAGAATTGATTTGGAAAAACTCATAAGCAAAAGAAATTTTGGTCAAACAGGCCTCCAGTTAACTTGTGTGGGCTTGGGTGGAG
>CAZARY010000241.1:0-2675 GCA_964487675.1 uncultured Clostridia bacterium
ATCGGTTATCTGTGCAACTACGCCCAGGTCGTGGGTAATCAAAATAACAGCAGTACCAAGTTTTTCCTGAAGTTCTTTTATCAAGGCCAGAATCTGAGCCTGGACAGTAACATCAAGGGCCGTGGTCGGTTCGTCCGCTATAAGTATGTCAGGATTACAAGCAAGCGCGATGGCAATCATCACCCTTTGCCTCATACCGCCGCTCATTTGGTGAGGGTATTCTTTTACTCGCTTTTCGGCGTCAGGAATTTTAACCAAGTTCAACATTTCCAAAACTTTTTCATCCATTTCTTTTTCGCTCATATTGCGATGAAATTTATAAACTTCTTTTATTTGCTCCCCTACCGTATAAACCGGATTTAAAGAAGTCATAGGCTCTTGAAAGATCATGGATATATTGTTTCCTCTAATTTTTTCCATTTCCCGTTCTGATTTTTTTAATAAATCTTCTCCCTGAAATTCGATATTCCCCGATATTTTTGCCGTTCTCGGGAGAAGATTCATAATGGTTAAGGCAGAAACGCTTTTTCCAGATCCCGATTCCCCCACGATCCCCATTATTTGGCCTTTTTGAAGAGTGAGGTCTATTCCTTCTACTGCCCGAACAACACCACTTTCCGTGTGAAACTGAACCTTTAAGTCTTTTATGGCTAAAAGTGGGTCCATATTTATACGCCCCTTTTCCTATAAGTCCATCTGAGGGTCAAAAGCTTCTCTAAGTCCATCACCCAGGAGGTTAAATGACAATACGGCAATAGCAATCATCAATCCCGGAAATAAAGTGATCCACCAACCGCCAACTAACAAATAATCTCTTCCATCACTGAGCATGGCCCCCCATTCCGGGGTAGCAGGGTCAATGCCTATCCCTAAAAAGCCAAGGGCAGCAGTGTATAAAATGGCATCTCCCAACAACAAAGTGAGATAGACAACCGCTGTAGCTAAAACGTTGGGAAGTATATGGGCAATGATGATCCAGGCATTTGATCCTCCCATAGCTCTACAAGCTTCTACATAGGGCATTTCTTTAATCTTCAATACAGACCCTCTAACTACACGGGCCACCTGAGGTATATAAACCAAGGCAATCGCAAACATAGCATTTTGAAGGCCAGTGCCTAATATTGCTACTACTACCAACGCTAAAAGCATCGGTGGAAATGAAAGCATTATATCTATAATCCGCATGATAATAATATCTACTTTCCCACCGTAATAGCCAGATATCAGTCCCAAAGTAATACCAAACAGGGCAGTAATAGCAATGACTACGTACCCAACCCGCAAAGAAATCTGCGCCCCATAGATCAGCCGGGTCAAAATGTCTCTGCCCATTTCGTCCGTACCCAGCGGCCTCTCAAAGTTCCCTTCCCAAAAACCAGGTTCCACACTTCTTTCAGGAAGGGGATCTATAGGGTCCTCACCGGCCGGAGCAAGATAAGGCGCAAAAACCCCCATCAAAATGAAGAGCACTACAACCGCTAAACTGCCTACAGCCAATTTATTTTTTTTAAACTGGCGAAAACCATCACCTATAATACTGGAGGGCCGATCGGATTCACCTTCACCTTGGACATCTTGAACCAGCTCTTGTTTTTGTGTTGTCATAGCCATCATCCTTTCAACCCAGCCTCTTTTTACCTTTTTATTTTATATCTGTTTACAAGTATTCAATATGTGAATGGGAAAATGTTTAATCATAACGAACCCTAGGATCTATATAAGCATAGAGGATATCAACAATAATATTGATCAAGATAAATAATACCGCAAATACAAGCACGCCTCCCTGGATCAAGGGGTAATCCCTTTCATGAATTGAGTTAACCAATAATCGCCCCATTCCAGGCCAAGCAAAAACTGTTTCTGTCAAAATGGCTCCGCCCATTAAACGGCCAATCTGAAGGCCCACTACAGTCACTACTGGTATAAGGGCATTCCTAAGGGCGTGCTTGAAAATGACTAATTTATATGGTGTGCCCTTGGCTTTAGCCGTTCGAACATAATCCTCTGAAAGCACTTCGATCATGCCGGATCGGGTCACCCTGACTACCAGGGCAAGAGGAACCGCAGCTAATGTGATAGCCGGAAGCAATATGTGTCGAATGGCTTCCCAAAAAAGTGCAAAGTCCCCCTGCAGCAGGGTGTCAATGAGATATAAGCCGGTAATAGTCTCCACGCCCATCCCGGTGGGCATTCGCCCGGAAACTGGCAGAAAGCCCAGGGCGGCTGAAAATATAAAGAGGAGCATTAAGCCCATCCAAAAAATAGGAATGGAGACGCCTAAGAGGGAAATGGTAATGCAGGTATAATCAATTAACGAATTCCTTTTTTGGGCAGCAATGACGCCAAGCGGAATTCCAATAACCACAGCGATAAGAATGGCCGCCAAGCTTAACTCTAAAGTTGCCGGCAGCCTGCCGAGAACTTCTTCAGTAACATCTGTGCCCCGGTGGACAGATGAACCCAGATCCAATTGCAGTGCATCGGTAACCCAATGCCAGTACTGCTCATACAATGGTAAATGCAGGCCTAATTCTTGCCTTAGTTCTTCTATTTCTGCCTCTGTGCCATGAGGATACAGCATCACCACTGCCGGATCCCCCGGTATGAGGTGAATCATTAAAAAAACAATAATGGAAACGCCTATAATGGTCGGTATTGAGATAATCAAT
>CAZARY010000242.1:0-2652 GCA_964487675.1 uncultured Clostridia bacterium
GTCTCTACATTTTGATATACATCAGGAGCCACTTCTGCAAACCGCAATTGTTCACCCATAAGGTTACCTGTTAGATACCCATCCTCATCCATACTTACCTGTACAGCCTGTAAAAGACCTATAAATCTATCCGAGGAAGTAAAAGAAATCCTCGTTGGATGGTATTCTCCCAGGTAATCAGCCGCCCGTTCCCGGGCATCCCCTGGAGGTGATGGTATTTCTCCTACTTCCTCTTGCGGATAATACTCATCCATAAAACCTTGAAACAGGTTCATAGCTTGTAAAACATCGCCCCCATTATAGGAAACGAAAAATCCTAAATCATGCTCCGGCACTAAATAGAGGTGGCTGAAAAAAGTCATGGTTGCTCCATTGTGCATGATAACTCTCTCACCATTGATTTCATCCTCAATGAAACCTAATGTCATACCTGGCACCTGTGGATGGTGGGTAAATTGCTGTTGATGCATCTTTTGCGCTGTTTCTTCTTCCAAGATCCGGCGCTCTTCAAACTGCCCATTTTGAAGATGAGCTATCATAAATGAACCCATATCCGCTGCAGTGGTACTCATACTTCCAGCCGGATAACCGGAAATATATTCAAAGCCGCCTTTATGGTATTCATCACCTACATAGTTATAAGCCCGACTCATATAAGGCTCCATCTCATCGGGAATTGGCTGGCGAAAAGTACTTTTATCCATTCCCAGAGGCTCAAAAATATTATCTTCCACATATTCAGCAAAATCCTGGCCTGAAACCTGTGCTACAATATAACCAGCCAAAGCAGTGCCATAATTGGAATAAGCCATTACCTCTCCAGGCGGATAAACCCGGGCTGGCATATAATCCTGCAAGTAATCTTCTAAAGGTTTCATAGCCTCTTCCGAAAGAACAAAGAGTCCTTCGCCTACATCCTCAAAACCCGGAGTATGGGTAAGCAAATGGCGCATGGTAATAGGGGCGGGTTCTGCTTTTTCCTGCCCATGAAGTGTTGCAGGCAATTCGAAATCAATGTATTCATTCACATCAGTGTCCAGATCCAACTTCCCCTCTTCTACCAGCTGCATCACAGCCGTCCAGGTTATAAGCTTGGACACCGAGCCGATGCGAAAAAGGGTACTATCCCCGTCTACAGGAGATTGCTCATCTAAATCTGCAACCCCATAACCTTCAGATAGCAAAATTTCTCCATCTTTTACTATGGACAATGTTGCCCCGGCCACTTTATTTTCTTCCAGCTGCTGAGTCACTAACTCACTCATAAACTCTTCTATCTCCTCTTCTTCGGAAGGCAACGAGAAGCCATAAGCTGGAGTCACATTCAGAACAAAACCAAAGTTAATTATAAGAAAAAGCAAACATGCTAATCCCCATTTATAATTACTTTTTAGCTTTTTCTCTCTTTTCTCCTGGCTAAAATCTAAAATACCATTCAAGACATTTTGTTTTTTCATCTCTTTTCCCCCTTCGATTCATAAAAAGGCATACCTCTGCTCTAATTATACTCAGTCCGCTCAAAAGCATCAATCAAAAAATTTATATCGGACTTGTCAAGCAAATAGTTATGTTGCCTCATTTGGTTGAATGTTTTATAATTCTTGGGGAATTTAAAACATATTCTTTTTTGTTAGCCAAAAACAACTTCGAAAAAATGCAAATTTATGAGGAGGAAACGATGATGGAGGAAAATATTAAAGTAGGAATCATGGGCTGGGGGAATCTGGGCAAAGGAACCAAAGAAGCAATTGAAAAAACCCCTGATATGCAATTAGTATCCGTTTTCACCAGGCGAGATCCCCAGCAAGTAGGTAGCAATTTCCCCCAGGTCAACTTTTTGCCTGCAAACAAAGCCGAAGAATACGTCGATTCTATTGACGTAATGATTTTATGCGGCGGTTCAGCAACCGACCTCCCCGAGCAGACTCCCTACTATTCGAAGCTATTTAACACAGTGGACAGTTATGATACCCACGCTAAAATTCCAGAGCATTTCGAATCCGTGGACAAAGCTACCCAAGAAAATGGAAAAACTGCTGCCATTAGCATAGGATGGGACCCCGGACTCTTTTCGTTAAATAGAATGATTGCAGAAGCAATCCTGCCGGAGGGCAACGAATACACCTTTTGGGGTAAGGGAGTCAGCCAGGGACACTCTGATGCTGTAAGAAGAGTAGATGGGGTTAAAAACGGTTTGCAGTATACCATTCCCAAGGAAGAAGTTATGGAAAGAGTCCGGAAGGGGGAAGACCTTTCTCTTTCGGCAAAAGAAAGACACTTGCGGGAATGTTACATTGTAGCCGAAGAAGGCGCTGATAAAAAACAAATTGAGGAAGAAATCAAAAATATGCCTCATTATTTTGATGAATACGAAACCAAAGTTTTCTTTATTACAGAAGAAGAACTGGCCCAAAATCATGCCGGCATTCCCCACGGCGGATTTGTTATCCGTAGCGGCAAAACAGGCCCAAAAGTATCAACCAATCAAATCATGGAATTTGGTTTGAAATTGGACAGTAATCCTGAGTTTACTGCCAGCGCCCTGGTGGCTTATGCTCGAGCAGTGCATCGCTTGAACAAAGAAGGACAAACCGGGGCCAAAACCATATTTGACATCCCTCCCGTATACCTATCCACCAGAACCCCGTTCAA
>CAZARY010000243.1:0-2611 GCA_964487675.1 uncultured Clostridia bacterium
ATATCCGTTTCCTGTAAATACTTTCGCCCATCGGTAACTTCTAAATCCACCCGGGGATCTTCCAATTCCTCTACCACGGGTGAAGCGTCTAAATCATAAGCCGCCGACGGCAAATAAGGGTCTAGTTCCACATAGGTTATAGACGCTATATCGTGTTCAAGTAACGTGTTTACACCTCCGCCCAGTCCGCCCCCTAACATGAGTACTTTTTCAGGCTGGGGATGTGCTGAAGCGGAAAGGTGAAAATAATCATTAATCCTGGCCAGGTCAGGCTGGGGCGCCGTAAACAAGGAGCGACCATCGTAGTAAAAGGTGTATTCGCCCTCGCTCTCAACCGCTGTTATATTGCCATAGGGCGTGTCTTCATAATGAACCACATCCAGTCCCCACCACTGCCTGTCTAAAGAAGACTGGTGAAGTGTGTTTGAAATCTCACCAAAAAAGCCGATAGACAACAAAACAATCACAAGGATGAAAGTTTGAATAAGCCGTACAGTTATACCGCTCGTATAAACAACAAACATATACGCTAAAGCCGCTAATAAATGAAGTACTGCCAGGGCTACACCCAGGGTTAAAGTATGAAACCATCCAGCTAGGACCAGGGTGAAGGCCACACCGCCTACTAAAGTGCCCAGGTTTTCCATCAAATAAATATGCCCAGATGCCCGCTGTTCATCACTTTCTGACGCCTGGTGCAAAGCAGTACACCCCAGCGGATACAGCAGCCCGTGAACAACTGCGGGTAAAATTAAAACCACCAGGGAAGCGAAGAGATGCTCCCACATACCCACAGCTTCTCCGGGTAAAATATCATACAACAGTACAGTAATATAGCGTGAAACATAAAGCGCACCCGGAAGCACCACTGCATATAATAAAATAAAGCCCGGGTACAGAAACGCGGCTTTCCTTTGAAAAATGGAAAACTTGCCGCCAGTCAAACTACCCAGGGCTTCTAATATGACCCAATTTGCTACCACTACACCGATGATCAATTCATTGCCATAGAATGTGACCAGGAGTTCCCGCATCAGCAATAACTGGCCCATAATTCCTGTCAATCCCACTATAACCGTTATTGCCTTAATCACGCTTTCCTTTCGATAAAATTTTCCCTTTTTATAACCACCACCGCTGCTCAAATGCTCAATGCTGATCATGAAGAAAGACTCCAAACACCGGCAATTTCCAAACCACAATTAGGGCACTGACCATTTTCTATGTTATTTTCAGCCACGGAAAAGTGATGCCGGTGGATCAACATCTGGTCACATTCCGGGCAAAAGGTGGAATTGTATTCATGCCCCGGCACATTACCGATAGTGACATATTTTATGCCTTTATCCCTGGCTATGTCGCGCGCTCGCTCCAACCGGGGCACCGGCGTAGGCGCTGTATCGGTCATTTTATAACTTGGAGAAAACCGGGTAAAATGGACCGGCACTTCCGGGCCCAGTTCTGCTTTAATCCACTGGCACATGGGCTCAATGTGCTGAGGCGCATCATTTAGATCGGTAACGACTAAATTCACGATCTCTAGCCAGGTACCACTGGCAGCGATGGTCTTCAATGAAGATAAAACCGGGTCCAGTTCAGCCTGAGAAATTTCCCGATAGAAGCTTTCTTCAAACCCTTTCAAATCAATGGTGACTGAATCCGTATATTTTAACAATTCTTTGAGCGGTTCTGTTTGCATAGAACCATTCGAGTGAAAAATAAGACCCACTGCTTCATCTTGAGCGTATCTGGCGGTATCGTACATAAACTCATATAGAGCCGTGGGCTCATTATAAGTAAAAGAAATGGCGCCCACTTGCTCTTGAACCGCTTCATTCACCACATCACTGGGTAAAAGCGTTTGGTAGCGAAGCTCTTCAATGCTGCTTTGCGATAAATGATGATTATGGCAGTACTTGCAGCGGAAATTACAACCGGCAGTCCCCACGCAGTAAATGTTTGTACCCGGCAGAAAATGATGTTGTGGCTCTTTTTCAACCGGATCTACATGGACCGCAGAAGGTTTCCCGTAGACAATTAAATAAAGTTTCCCATCAATATTTTCCCGGTTGCGGCAAAAACCTCTTTCACCCGGGTCTATCACACATTGATGAAAACATATGCCGCATCTCGCTTGTCCATTCGCCAGTTTTTCATAAAACATCCCCTCTCTTCTACCCGGTTCTTTCAAATCATTCATCTTTTCACCCGGTAGTTGCTCCGCTTTATCGTCCCTGTTTTTTTCTTTATCCTGCCTAAAGAAATCACATCCCGAAAGCAATAAAGCCGAGCTGACCCCCACAATTTTGCCGGTCTTTTTCAAAAACTCTTTTCGGCGCATGAGCGTCACCCGCCTTAAAATAATACTTACGCTTCAGGCCAAGCATTATTCGTTCAAATCTTTGCCTATATTATAACAGAATGCATCTGGGACAAAAAATCCTTCAGTGAGGGTGCGCAAGGTTTCTGCTATCATTTGCTCGTCCGGTTTCTCCCGGTCTATAATTACATTGTAGCAAATCACCTGCTGTTCTACGCCCCGAAACACCCGGGTATACAATTTGGCATCACCTGGCACGACTTCCCCGCGTTGAATGCCTTTTTCAAATTC
>CAZARY010000244.1:0-2585 GCA_964487675.1 uncultured Clostridia bacterium
GCGCCCAGTTCACCAACAACCATTTTTTCCATCAACACGACCACACTCCCTCCTCGTCTTAAAATTTTTTATTGCTGTCCAGAAGCATGGTTACCGGTCCATCATTATTGATTTCAACTTTCATATGTTCCTGAAAACGTCCCCTGGCTACCCGGATGCCATGTTTGGATTCAATACGCTCAACAAGTTTTTGGAAATAAGCTTCTGCTGTTTTAGGTTCTGCTGCTTTAATAAAACTGGGCCTTCTGCCCTTTCTGCTATCTCCTAAAAGTGTAAACTGGCTCACCGCTAGAATTTCACCCTCTACATCTTTGACAGAAAGATTCATTTTCCCCGCATCATCTTCAAATATGCGCAAATTCACAACTTTATCTGCTATATAATCCAAATCTTTCTCCTCATCTCCATCTTCGACTCCCAGCAGCACATTTAAGCCATGACCTATTTCACCTACAACTTTTTCATCTACTATAACTCTAGAGGCATCAACTCTTTGAACCACAGCCCTCATACTATACCCTCCAGTCTATTGTTATGTGAAGGTCACCATTTTATTAAGGATTGCTCCGCTGAACTTTAAACACATCTTTGACTTGCTGCAATTTATCAATAATGAACTGAAGGTGAGAATGATTTTTTATCATTAAAGTGATATTTATTTTTGCCACCTGATTTTTATCTGCCTTCGCGTTAATCGCCGTGGCAATTATTTTGGAATCTGCAACGACTTGCATAATATCCTGGACAATTCTTTGCCTGTCTACAGCAAAAATAGCGATGTCCACTTGAAAACTTCCTTCGGCATCATCATCCCAGTACACCGGTACTCTTCTCTCATGATTTTGATGTCTGATCTTGGCATTCGGGCAGTCTTTTCGATGAACAGTAATCCCTCTGGATCGAGTAACAAAGCCCACAATATCTTCTCCGGGCAGTGGGTGACAACACTTGGCAAATCTGGTTGTTATATTATCAAGGCCTTGAACCCTCACGCTATCTCGGGGCTTTTCCTTGGTTTTTTCTTCATGTAAAAACTGGGCTAAGTTAGGTTCCTCTTGCTCACCGGTTTCTTCTTTAATTTTTTTATATATTTCCTGGAACTTGCCCATTACCTGGTTAACTGTAATGCCACCATAGCCAACAGCAGCAAGTATATCTTGATAACTTTTCATGTTAAACCTGCTGGCCACTTCCTCCTGATTGTCTTCATCACGCACTATTTCCCAAGGAATGAGCTTTAAACGCTTGATTTCTTTCTCAAGCATTTCTTTTCCTTTTTGAATGTTTTCTTCCCTTTTTTGCCGTTTAAACCACTGTCGTATCTTGTTTTTAGCCTGAGAGGTTTTTACAAGACTTAGCCAGTCCCGACTTGGACTCGCCTGTTTTGAGGTTAAAATTTTGACCACATCACCGGTTTGTAATTGGTAGTCCAAAGAAACCATGCGTTCATTTATCTTGGCACCAATGCAAGTATTCCCAATATCGGTATGAATCCGATAGGCAAAATCAATAGGGGTAGAACCACTGGGAAGATCAATCACATCCCCCTTTGGGGTAAACACAAACACTTCATCGGAAAATAAATCTACCTTCAGGTGTTCCATAAATTCCTGAGCATCGCTAGTTTCTTGCTGCCATTCGAGTAACTGCCTAAACCAGGAAACTTTCTCAGCAAATTTCCCGTCCCCTTGCTTGCCTTCTTTATAACGCCAGTGGGCAGCAATACCATATTCAGCCGTTTTGTGCATCTCCCAGGTTCTTATCTGTATCTCTACTAGATTCCCCTGGGGGCATAACACAGCCGTATGGAGGGATTGGTACATATTCGGTTTGGGCACGGCAATATAGTCTTTGAACCTTCCAGGTATTGGTTTCCACATTGTATGCACGGTGCCTAAAACTGCATAGCAATCTCGAACATTTTCCACAATCACTCGGATGGCGATAAGATCATAGATCTCATTTAAATCTTTGCCACTTTTCTTCATCTTGGAATATATGCTGTAAAGATGTTTGGGACGACCATAAATCTCCCCTTTAATCTCCATTTCATCCAATTTTTCCTTGAGCTGCTCTTTGATTTTATTGATATATTCTTCCCTTTCTTTGCGCTTTTGAACCAATTTATCGGCTAAAAAATAATACTGCTCTGGTTCTAAATAACGAAAAGCCAGGTCTTCTAACTCCCACTTGATTTTATAAATCCCCAGACGATTTGCCAGGGGGGCATAAATCTCCATGGTTTCTTTGGCAATTTCTCTCTGTTTCTTTTCAGAAAGATAATATAAAGTTCTCATATTATGCGTTCTATCAGCCAATTTAATTAAAATAACCCGGATGTCGTTAGCCATGGCAAAAAACATTTTTCGCAAATTTTCTGCCTGCTGTTCTTGCTTGGATTTAAAATTAAGACGACTTAATTTAGTTACCCCATCCACCAGGTTCGCGGTTTCACCATTAAAATCTCGCTCTAATTCTTCTTTGGTCGCTCCTGTATCTTCTATCACATCGTGAAGTAAGCCAGCGCTCAAAGTTTCCAGGTCCAGCTCCAAATCTGCTAGTATAAGTGCCACCTCTATAGGATG
>CAZARY010000245.1:0-1956 GCA_964487675.1 uncultured Clostridia bacterium
TTTCTTCTCCTTCTCAACGCGATCAGTAACATCCATCTGTATGGTAAGAATGCCCTGATCTCCCCCGGGGAGATTTACTCTGGTCTCATTTATATGAACATAATACCTTTCCCCATTTTTCCTGACTCCAACGCCAGTAAATTCCACATCCTCGCCTCTCATCAATCTTTCAATATTATCTTTAGCCTCTTCTCTGAATTCTGATGGGGTTAAAGTTTCCAGCACGGTGCTGCCTATCAGCTCTTCCTCTTCATATCCGGACATTTCACAGATGCTGTCATTTACTTCTAAAATCTCCCCTTCGCTGTTTTCCAGCATAATACCCACAGGAGCAGTCTCAAATATTTTGCGATAAAGTTCCTCCCGGATTTCCAGTGCTTTTTCAGCTCTTTTTCTCTCTGTAATATTTCTGGAAATCTCGACTACTCCTTCAATCTCACCTGTATCATTATCGAAGATCGGATAAGAATAAAATTCCAGATATTCTAACTCCGGGTTTTCTCCGACTTTCTCTACTTTACTAGCAACTTCACCGGTTTCCAGCGACCTCATCACATGGCAGATATCACATGGTTCCTCTCTATCATGATAAACCTCGTAACATTTTTTTCCTAACAGGGGCGTATATTCCCGGGACCAATCCTCCATTGTATTGTTGGTATATCTGATAGTTAGATCCGGCGTTAGTACGCTGATCCCATCCTGAATGCTTTCAAGAATCGTCTCAAGTTCAGCCCTGGTTTCCTCCAGCTCTGTTTTTGTCACTTTCAGTTTTTCCTTTTCCTGCTTTAATTCTGTTATCTCTTCAAATAATACCAATAGGCCATCCCTGTATTTCTTGGCTTTAAGTTCAAACCAGCGTTTATTTCTGTCGGACACTAATGATATCTCTTCTCTGAATTCTGCCTTCTCAGCCTTCTCGTCATTTATATTTTCAATTTCACTTTTTATTCTTTTAAGGGTATCCTCGTTAAAACCGGCCCTCTCCAAAATCTCAATAAAATCGATTCCCTCGCCCGGCTTATCCGCTGAAAGACCTAGCTCTGCAAAAAGATCCTTACAGATTTCATTTGTAAACTTTATGGCCATATCTTCGTCCAGCAGAAGAGCTCCTTCAGGCAGGGATGATAACACATTAACATCACTGCCCCCCTTGCCTCCAGTTAAGGTCATGACGACCCTCCTCAAAAATCATCAGACCATCAAATGATTAACTATTTAAGAAAATATTACTATCGCATTTATAAATTATCATAGAATTACAGATAAAACAAACTTCCAGATTCACATTCCTTCTCAAGTTCTGATTTCTCCCATTTCGATTACAGCAATTACTCTTTTATTGCTTATACATGACCTTTTTTCTTTCTGGAGGGTTTGAGGTTTCCCCGCGTACCCGGCCCATATAACAGCAAAAATAGAAAACAGCTGCTTTATGAAAAACTTCACCCGATAAGTTATACTTTCATTTTGCTTCTGAAATCAGGTGTAAAATCTCAGCCTTTAGCTGCTGCCACAATAAGTAAAACCACTCCAATCAGTAAAACTGCCCATCCCCAGCTAAACTCTATCATATCAGTGGCAATATCACCCAGGCCCCCGAACTCATCTGAGATATTTCCAAATTCGCCCTGCAGGTTTGTGTAGGTATAAATCATTATCCCCAGCGAAGATAAAGCTGTAATATAAAGGGCTTTATAAACATTGGCCAGGATCAAAATCACAGAAATTCCAGCCAAAGCCAGTATAATTACTCCGTCCCCTTCGCCGCCCTGAAAATAATTCATTGTGCCCACTACTGGAGCAGATAGCAGGGGCGCAAAGACGCCAAATGTTAAAGCGAAACAGCCCGCCAAGCCGGTATAAAAGGCCAGATTTGAACTATCTGATTTTTTGGCCAAGGCAAAAGACCTCCTCTCCTTTTAAGTCTCCATTTAATTTTCCCGGATAACAACT
>CAZARY010000245.1:1966-2557 GCA_964487675.1 uncultured Clostridia bacterium
TTATCATGCCAGGCCTGATTCTCATCATCTATCAATATCCATATATAGCCCAGAGAAAATATAAAACCACTTATCATTTTGCCGATTGTTTCTCTCAATAACATTTTTAAGAAACCAACCCTTTCCCCTTTCTTGGTATATACTCTCATACCTAAAATTCTTTTGCCTAAAGAAGTGCTCTGTGTCAACATATATAGCTGCACAATTCCGAGAAATATAAGCAAAAATGCTATTGGTGGCTCAACTATAGTTAAAAATAATAAAAATATATAAACACCATAATCGATAAAATATGCAATCAATCTTCGCGCAGGTGATCCCAACTTCCCTGCATTTTTGCTCAGTAAAGTGCTGCATGATGGGCAAATATCACTGCCAGCTTGAGCTTCGACTCCGCAATTTGGACATTCCATAATTTTTTCCTCCTTTTTAATTCCGAAGTTCTGTTAAGTTATATGAATACTAATCTCATTTCATTAAAATAGTGGGGTTAGATTAACCCAGCAAATAAATAACTTCGGTTATACTATCAGGGCGGGTATATAGGCCTCTCTCACGGCTTCTGTTTCTTTAATGAGGAATGATGAACAG
>CAZARY010000246.1:0-2549 GCA_964487675.1 uncultured Clostridia bacterium
AGCTAACTATGGTACCGATTTTAATGTTACAGTTTCTGCCGAAGATGGATTTGAATCAGCGGATCTAGATTGAATCTTCTAGTGCACAGATACCTGAAAGTGGATTTTACTAATAATAGATAAGGGGGATTTGACCCTGGTTGAAATCTGGTTGAAATGATAAATGCGATTAAACAGTAACATTCAGATTTAATGCAGATAGCTTTGGCACTGCCTTTAAAAGCACAATTTCTTCAACCGGGGACCTAACCTTCGGAATAAACTGATTAACATATACCCCCCTGCCCAGAACGTATGGAAAAGGGGGGTATTTTTCATTAATTTTTCCTGATCAATAAAACCTTTTTCTCACTTTTTAATCACATAAAAAGTGCTGGGGGTAAAATTTTGAAAATAATCGATGTTGAATTTGATAGAATAAAAAAAATCAACATAGTAATTTTAGCTTTTTTAATAGCTGTTTTGCCCCTGATAGTGCGTTTTCATCTGATAGAACTCAGTGAAACTGTTAATAATTACTGGTTAGAACCAATTAATGATGATTTTTTTTCATTTTACAAAATGGCATGGCTATTGCTGATGTCTTTTGGCCTCAGCTTTGCTTTTTTAGCCTATGTTTTTAAACATGAGATTGTTAAAACCTATTTTTACATA
Organism: uncultured Clostridia bacterium; assembly: GCA_964487675.1. Lineage (GTDB taxonomy): Bacteria > Bacillota > Natranaerobiia > Natranaerobiales > Natranaerobiaceae > CAZARY01. The sequence goes on from CAZARY010000246.1 coordinate 655, forward strand.
CCGATCATAATTTATAGCTGTTTTGCTGTACTTTCCACGGTTTTCAGCGAATATTATGAAGCAGCTTTGCTGGGGTTTCCGGACAGATATGAAAATATATTTGTGTTACTTTCCTACATTCTTATAACTGTGGTGGCTTTAAATCTGACCGATAACAGAGACTCACTACGCATAATTTTGGGTGCTCTTTTTATTTCAGCTTTTATCCTAGGTGTCCACGGCATATTACAGTTTTTGGGCATCGAACTTTTGCAGACCGCCCCGGGCAGATTATTTTCAATTCCCTCGGAAGTTAGAGATATTATCAGGATGTCTTTTCGTTACTCCAGCGGCAGGGTTTACAGCACCATGTATAACCCCAATTATGTTGGCAGCTATGGGGCCATGCTGGTTATTTTAACCCTTGGCTTTTACATTAATCCCCGGGATAAAAAAAGTCTTTATATTCTTGGTCCCCTGAGTGTCCTTATGTTTGCCTATCTCCTGGGTTCTCAGTCCAGGGCTGGCATGGTAGGCTTTGTAATCGGAGTGTTTATGCTGGGCTTCTGGCTGCGCCGGCGCATTATCAGCAACTGGCGTTCGGTGACTGTGATTATTATTGCTTTTTTCCTGGTTTTTGTCAGCATGGATGTATATACAATAGATGACATTCTCGGAGAAATCATCTCACCTTCTACTGAACATGACCTGATTGAGGAAGAATTTGAGCTCCCCCCACTTGTTGATATTCGCTCGGATGAGGGTGAGCTCACTCTCGAAACAGCGGCTGTGGAGTTAAATGTTCTTGAAAATGAAGAAGGTGGTTTGACTTTTCGGGACGGACAGGATAATGAACTTGAATATTATATCGAGGAAGAAACCGGTATTATAAATTTTGTTAAGGACGATTTCACTGAGCACAGTTTCCGCTATGATCAGGAAGAAGGTTTCATAGCGTGGAATTATGATGACAGGCAGACATATTTTGCTCTTAGAGATGACAAATTTTACATAGCAGGAATAAATAACAACCTATATGAAATTCAGGATGTGCCGACCTGGGGATTTGAAGGTTATGAGAGCATAGGATCTGGCAGGGGCTATATCTGGTCTCGCTCGATACCACTTCTGCAGGACACCTTACTTTTAGGTCATGGGCCTGATACTTACGCCATGTACTTTCCTCATGAGGACGCGGCAGGCTTGAGAATTCATCTGGGCAGAATGGGCCTTGTCGATAAACCACATAATATGTATCTTCAGAAGGCGATAAATACAGGTGTACCTTCCCTCATTGCTCTGCTGGTGCTCTGGGGCGGATATTTGTTGCAGAGCTTAATGATTTATAGAAAGGCCGACCTCGATGACTGGAGAGTCAGAGCAGGAATTGCTGTGGCGGCTGCTGTTGCTGCCTATCTTACCACAGGTTTTTTCAATGACAGCGTGGTATCCGTGGCTCCAGTCTTCTGGATACTGCTCGGGATCGGGATAAGTATGAATATACAGTATAAGAGATCACAGAAGTAGCTTGTACAGAATAGTTTTGCTTGGTAACCTGCCGGGGGGATAAAAATTGAATGACAGTCAGGGTTTAACACTAATTGAGCTGCTGGTCGCAATTGTTATTGTAGGAATTCTGGCTACAATAGTAATACTCAATGTTTGGGGCATTGCTGACTCAGCCACCCGTTCAGCGGCAATCAGTGATATGAGAACTCTTCTTACGGAGATTGAAGCTTATGATAAAGAGCAGCGGGGAGATTATCCACAGGAAGATGAGCTGGATGAATTGGCTGCCTTTAATAATATTGAAGAGCAGGCTGAAAGTTATGAATATGAAAGAGACGTATCAGAGGGAAGTTATGAAGGTGGATTTGTCCTCAGCGCTGAATTTGATTTTGGTGAAGAAGGAGAGG
>CAZARY010000247.1:0-2547 GCA_964487675.1 uncultured Clostridia bacterium
GGTTGGGATTGGTTAATGGGTTATCTATTAACTCCTATAATGAATAAGCTGGTTCAAGCGGATGCTATTGTTTTTGGTGCTCCCACTTACTGGGATAAAATGAACGGAAAAGGACAAGCTTTTTGGGAACGCGCCTGTTTTTCAGGTAGGCACAATAGTTTGTTCCCTTTAAAAAACAAAAAAGGTTTTGTAGTAGCCGTAGATGGGATCGGTGACGGTAGATTTGTGATCAGGGATGCAAAAATATATTTTGAAGATGCACGAATTAAATATTCGGGTGAAATCGCAGTCCAGGGTGAGTATGCTTGTTTTACATGCAAACATGTTAATAATTGCCAGGTTGGTGGTTTTAGAGAACTTTTTCCATCAAATCCTAGTGTTACCAAAGAAATTACACCAAGCCCCGAAAATCAGCATCCAGAAAAGAAGGAGCATCGTTTCAAGAAAAATATCTTGCCGGAAGCCATGAAAAAAGGTAAACAGTTTGCCGAAGAGATTTTGGAAACTGTACCAGACTAGTAAAAAAAATCCTTATAAAAAAGAAGTGAATGGAATCTTATCCAGCTAAAGATGTGGTTTATCGTTTCCTCAAATCACCCAACTAGGCTTGGAGAAAATTTTTACATAGACTCAGTCTTACGATAGTGCATAGTTTTGAAAAACTCACAATTAAAAATCGAATTTTGAAAAAGGCTTAATGAAAAACTGCAGAAAAAGAGTCTGCTATCATGTTAATCAAATGCTAATAGCAAGAGCTGATAAGCGGTTCTCCTGATTATATCAGGAATTTATTTACTAATGTTAATTGGAAAACTTAAGTTACTAATAACAAACACTAACACCTCTATTTTCTAACCTTCGAATTATTTTCATGTCTTCTGAACCTTCTTCGAAATTTAATTTAGTGTTGCGTAACCAAAGCCTTTCCAGGTTTACCAATCCTTCCAGTGGTTCAATGTTGCTTATTGCGTTGCCATCTATTGAAAAAGTCGTCAAGCATTATCGTGACTTTAGTCAAGAGAGGTTCACAGCAAACGGTTGGGGGGGACGTTAAAATAAATCCCGATTGTTTTAGTAAGATTTTGGTTGAGTTGCAGGAATTTTTATAAAATCATAGAATAACCTTACAAAGGAGGGAAAAATCATGCGCCATAAATTTAAGATCTTATTAATACTTCTATTAATTGTAACATTAGCCTTTTTATCATTTACGCTTTCAGGTTGTGAAACGGAAGTTCAAGAAGAAGAACCTGTTGAAGAAACAGATGAAAACGATAAAGAAGTTGAGGAAGATGACACCGATGAGGAAAATGAAATTGACTTGAGAGATGGAGGGTGATAATTCTAAAGGTTCTAGGAAAGAACCAAAGAGAAACTTCTATCAATTGTTAGGGGGAAATAGGAGATTTATCAACTAATATTTAAAAATTCCTATGAAAACCCATTTAATTGATGTATGTTACAAACATACATCAATTAAATGGGGATTAAGTTGTTCATAAAACTGGGATATTGAGCTGCCATCATTACAACTACTATAAGATGTTTTTATCATCTGTTTCTAGTTATTTTTCAGCTTTTTCAATAGCTCTTTCTACTGCTTCCATCCATTTTTGAGAGCTATTAGTTGCCCCAGAATATGCATCGACATCGCTGGAATTTTCTTCAATAAATTGTTCTTTTAAATTTTCTTTTGCATTGTGCCATCCATCATATTCGTAATCTTCATCTTTGAATTCTCCATCCTCATCTATTTCTTCAAGTATAACATTCGTGATTTCACCTTCTGATAATCTAACTAAAGCAATACCCCATCCTTTTTCATCTGCGTCTGATACACCCATGAATATACCATCAAAAGGGCCTTCAAACCCTTTTGACCTTTCAAGGGCTCTATCTACAGCTTGAATTGTTCTTTCTGAAGTTTTCGTGGCAGAACTTATAGTATCGATTTCGGTAGAGTTAGCTTCTTTAATTCGTTCGGGTAATTCAGCCATGGCTTCGTGCCATTCTGGAAGTTCGTATTCCTCACCTTTTTCCTGCCCTTTATTGTCATACTCAGTCAAATTAACCTCTACTATATTTCCTCCCTCAATTGTGATTTCAGCTTCTAAGTAACCACAACTTTCTACATCCGATGCTGCTCTATATGTCCCCTCTTGCCTTTCTAAAGGGTTAGCGTCAATTTCATCATTGACTACATCGTTACAACCTACTAACAAGATTGTTATGAGCCCGAGACAAAATAAGATAAAAAGAAATTTGCTTTTATTCATTTCAATAAACATTATGCTATTATCCCCCCCTTACAATCAGTTTAACCTCAATTTTACCAATCAAAATCACCTATATTCCAAAATAATGTGTATTTATCATTTTGTTCGCAATTCAGCTTAAAAACGTATCCTCATAAAGTCAGTTTGAAAACAATCCTGAATGAATTTGCTTTTAAGCGTAAATTATATTAATTTTCATAGATATTTTCAAGAACATGATTATCAAGTTAAATCAGAGCATATTATATGTGTGTTGCAATGCTTGAGCGAA
>CAZARY010000248.1:0-2523 GCA_964487675.1 uncultured Clostridia bacterium
TCCTCTCTCAAACCACATTCCACAGCTTATGCAACATAGTATTTTATCATAAAAGCATTGATGTAACAACTAAAGCAGTATTGTTTTGAAAAAGCTTTCTATTTGCTGCTTTTTGCCATTAAAGTTTAAATACTAAGAATCAGCTGCTTTCTGCGGTAATATGTAAACGCCATCGAGATGACGATAATACTCTGCGTAATCCAGGCCATAACCCACAACAAAATAATCAGGAATCTGAAAACCTACATAGTCAGCAATTAAGTCAACTTTTCTTCTATCAGGTTTGTCAAGCAACGTACATATTTTTATTGAGGCAGGCTTTCTAGTAGAAAGGGTTTTTTTTAAATAGTTCAATGTTAAACCTGTATCCACAATATCTTCCACTAGCAAAACATGCCTGTTTTCAATGCTGGAATCTAAATCTTTCAGTATCCTGATTATACCACTGGACTCTGTACTTAAGCCATAACTGGACACAGCTAAAAAGTCAACTTGGCTGTAAACTGAAACTTCCCTTAATAAGTCAGCCGTAAAAATAAACGAACCTTTCAAAACACTGACTGCCAGAAACTCCACCCCAGAGTAATCTTGAGAAATTTCGGCTCCCATTTCTTTCACTTTTTCATTAATTTCTTCTCTGCTAATAAGCACCGATAAATCTTCTTTATTAATCCCCTTCAATATCTAAACCTCCTCTTATAGGTCATTTTTTATATCGCCTACGGCACCTGTAACTCTAGGTGGTACTTTTTGCACAAACAAAATTTCTTGGGTGCTTTCAGTTACTTTGAATCTTTCATCAACCCGGTAACCACAAATCCAAATAATTCGATTTTTTCCATCGACCAAAAGAGGTATTTTATCTCTTAATATTGCAGGGATCTTTTCATCGATAAAAAAATTCTTTATTTTCTTTGCCTTGCTCATACCCAAAGGGTTGAGTCTATCACCCTTCATTCTGGGTCTCAATCTCAGAGGCAGGGTCATTTGTCCAAAATCCAGAAACGCCTGATGCTCACGGTCTTGATTCTTTCCCCTATCAGAAAACTCATGCGTGTCCAGCCTTTGAAAATCGTCCTGTCCTTTCATTGGCGTTTTAATTAATTGGCTGTAAAGCCAATCCCCTGTTAGAGGCCAATATGTCCACCCTGGGTAGTTTAAACTCTTTTCTATCAGCTTTGATGCTGTACGCAGTTGAGAATCCGTCGAAGTGGTTTTGACCTTTCTTTTACTGCATTCCGATTGGGAGGATAAAGTCAAATAGGTTTTAATTTGACCATGAACCATCACATCTTGAATCCCCGCGTTTAAATTGCCTGGTAAATTAACCATCTTTCCTTTTTTCTCATTCAAAGCAAGTTTTTGTACCTTTTCCAGATGTTTTTTAGTGATCTCATCTTGCTTTATGTGTAAGTTCTCATGGGCTAGTTTTTCATAAATACCTTTTAATACGACCCTTCGCAATAAAGGAGGAGACAAGTCATTTATGTTCTGGAGGGGAAAACAGATGCTTTTGCCTATCTCTTTTACGTCATCCAATTTCAGTGCCTCATATATTTCCCCTGCCCGTTGATCCATATATTCGTTTTCTTCTGCCAAAGTCATGGTGGTTTCAAATATTCTCTCTTCAATCGCAGGATTGAGCTTGCGCAAACTGGGCACCAGTGTATGTCGGATTTTGTTTCTAAGATAATATATCTCTTTGTTTGTCGGATCTTTTTTGTAAGGTAGATTGTTTTGCTTTAAATAATCCAAAACCTCATTTTTACTTACATATAAAAGAGGTCTGATAATGGTAATATTGCCGGTTTTCCTGGCGATGGGCATTCCAGAAAGGCCCTGAAGGCCCGCCCCTCTGATTAAACGATACAGAAAAGTCTCTACTTGATCGTCTCGATGATGACCCAAAGCTATTTTATTGGCACCACATTCACAGGCCATCTGATAATAAAATTTATAGCGCATAGTTCTAGCGGCTTGCTGAGGAGACAACTTTTCTTTCTCTGCCATTTTCTTAACGGGCCATTCCCGATAATAAAAATCCAAGCCATAATCCTTTGCCAGGTTTTCAACAAATTGCGCGTCTTCCCATGCAGTTTCACCACGCATACAGTGATTTAAGTGGGCAATGCAAACCTTAAAGTCCATTGTTAAAGCAATACCACTCAATACATGAAGGAGGGCAACCGAATCTGGCCCTCCTGATACCCCTACAAGTATCAAGTCACCTGGGGTGATTAGATGATGCCTATTAATTGATTCCACAATTTTTGATTCCATTTTAAGCCCCCACAAGCCGTACTTTTGGGAACCAACTCAAAATAAGCCATGGTCATATAAGCATTTAACGATAATTCTTTGTTCGATTAAAATATAACAGTTATATTGAAGGCAGCTACACATTATGACTATTAAAGTATAACATAAAAATAGATTATAAAAAAAGGACCTAGCGGTCCTCTACAACGAAATGGTTGCGGGGGCAGGATTTGAACCTGCGACCTCCGGGTTATGAGCCCGACG
>CAZARY010000249.1:0-2491 GCA_964487675.1 uncultured Clostridia bacterium
CTTTGAAAAAGCAGATGAAGCCATGTACAGGGATAAACTTAACAAAGGGGAAGGTCGAGAGGGTAAAGAGCTTTGAGATTTTAATGACAGAAGCCCAACCTGCCGCAAGCCGCAGGGTTTCAACCCTTGCGGTAAGGCTGGTTTATTTTCCTGGCTTTAGCCAGATGTTTTATTATTGAAGGGAGGTGTTCCTGTATGGCGAAAACCACCAAAACTATCACCAAAAAGCTTGAATATCGTAAACCTGAATATTTTGTTGAGACCCAAAAACTTTTTAATGAGGTGGCAAAGTTCTATTTTGATGTCATCCAGGAACACCAGTATATCCTGGAGCTCAATTCGAAGCCAGCACTTACCGAACTGGAACGACTTACTGTCCAGACTAAAAACAATCCAACTCCAGAAATTCCCTTGCCGTTCCAGCATATCCCGGCAATGTTCCGTAGAGCGACAATCAATGCTGCTCACGGGTCAGCTAAGTCGTTCTTTACCACTCTTAACAAACATAAAGAGAAGAAAGCTAAAGTTGAAGCTAAGGGTAAGAAGTACAAACAACGTCCACCAGTCCCGCCACGTGAATGGAACAAGAACACGATCTTCTATGCCGGCATGATTAAGGACATGGACGATGAAACAGTCATGCTCAAACTCTATACCGGTAAAACCTGGGTCTGGCTGAAGTTCAAGCATAGTGGCAGGGCTTTCCCTGTAAACTGGAAAGTCTGTTCACCCAAAGCGTTAATCTTCAAGAACCGCATAGAGCTGCATTTTCCTGTTGAGAAAAACATTAAATTAACCGGGATCAAAAAGCAACTTCAACAGAACCCTAAACTCAAAATTTGCGCTGTTGATCTAAATTTAGACGGCAACCATGCTGTTTGTGCTATCCTGAGTGGCGACGGTACGCAGGGTAACGTCAAATTTATCCACGGTAATAAAGCTCTGCACCACCGTAGGAAGCGACTACTCGGGAAAATCGCCGTAAAACGGTCACAGTATAACGGTATCCTGGAAGAAGACGACAATAAAGCACTTTGGAAAAAGATCCACGATATTGAAGATTACGAGGCACATAGAGTTAGTAGACGTATCGTTGAATTCGCCATAGAGAACGATGCTGATGTTATTGTCTTCGAGCACCTCGAGAATCTTAAGCCGGTTAAAGGTAAGTATTCCAAACGCAGTAACACTAAACGTGCTTACTGGCTTAAAGGTAAAATCCAGAAATTCACCAGATACAAGGCTTTGGAATACAAAGTCCTTGTCAACATCGTCAACCCCAGGAACACCAGCCGCGATTGCTTTTACTGCGATGAACAAGTTTCCAGGTACAAATATGTCCCAGATGGCTACACAGTCGGCGCACCGTTATTCTTGTGTCCCAACGGACATCGAGGTAACGCTGATGTAAACGCCAGCTGGAATATCGGTAAGAAGTTTTTTGTTAAACATTCAAAGCCTGGTAAGAAACTACCAGGTGTTGCTATCTTCCATGCAGCTAAAAAGCCTGAAGCTAGTAACGGGCCAGTGTCACTGCCCGATTCATCCGTCGGCCAATACGGTCCCAATGAGGTAGCGGTTACGCCGCAGATACTTCGGGATACGCCTACCCACGGGTTAACCTAAACTTCTTTATCCTCAAGAAGCTGCATGGTTTCAACCATTGCAGAGTGTCACTCATTTATCCAATGTATCTTCTAACAAGGGGAGTTAAAATTTTAAGAATAATGTGGTTATTGGGGTTATTTATTAGGGTTATATTGAGGGTTTTGGAGTATCCATTCCACATCTACTTCAAATTTTTGGAAGAGACGCATTGTAATTGTTTTCTTCCAATTACACAGTTAAAGTTACATACACTTTCATTTATTATGAAGTCCAGGAGATTATTGAAAGGCTCGCAGTAAAAAATATCGCGAATTTAATAAAGACAAGGTATTAGAGCAGTTAAAACTTATCTTTCATCAATTAAATCAAGTTGGGGATATGCCGCCCGAATGGGCTGGAAAGCGTCCGACCCTGATGATTGTCCTTTTCTTTTTGCAGCATTGGAAGGTGATGCTGAATATATCATTTCCGGATATAAACGGGACATGCTCTCTTGTTACTTTTAATGGTATCCCTATAGGAACTCCGAAAGATTTTTTTGAATGGGCTAAGAAAAGCAGATCCTTAAAATATTTTTTTAGATGAAAGTCCTGGCTGATACCAGGAGCTTTTTTATTAAAAAGCTGGGTTTTAACCATAAATAAGGTATATAATCAATACTCATAAAGAGCGCAAAGGCTCGATAATATTTTCCTTATTTATTCCTCAATAGCAACATAAAAACTTATAGGCAGGTTTCAGCGGGAATAGCTATAGTTTTAAATGACCGCTTTATCATATAGTATAATTGTGTTAGTATTATTGAAAAAGAAGGTGATGTTTCTGAGCTTGCGGCCTCGCCTTGCTGCAGTCGCTTCTTTTATACCGGAGGGCACAACCGCAG
>CAZARY010000250.1:0-2484 GCA_964487675.1 uncultured Clostridia bacterium
CGGGTAAGGTTTTGATATCAACAGGTTTCATTCTTTTTCTGTTACTTTCAATTAATATACCGCCGTTTTCTTCTTTTACTCTAACTCCCATTTCCTGAAGTTTCCTCGTGATAGGAAAGAGCTTATCATTATAGGGAGGGATGCATTTTTAGCCCCATTGACTTTTGTTTTGCCATACAAAGGGCCATTTCCAATTATGTTTATTTTGTCATGGTTATAAATCAAGGCCAAACACCTCCTGATTATACTAGTTTGTAGTAAAACTTAAATGTTCTTTTATTAACCTTTAAAAAAAGTATGTAGCAAAGGGGGGCACCCCCTAATTACCATCTTTATTTCAACCAGGCAGTATTATTGATTGCTTCGGATAGAGTTGGGTGGACGTGTATCATATCCTGAAGGTCGTAGACTGTAGCTCCGAAACGCATGGCTGCAAGCAATTCGTGAATTAATTCGCCCGCTTCCGGGCCGATAATATGTGCACCCAAAATTTTCCCCTTATTGCTGTCTATAATAAGCTTTATAAAACCGTCTCGCTTCTCCATTGCCAATGCCCGTGCACTATTTGAGAACGGAAAGCGCTTGACTGCTTTCTTATATCCTGCTTCAACTGCTGCCTCTTCACCCATACCTACACCAGCTATTTCCGGATCAGTGAATATGGTAAAAGGAATTAATCTGCCCCTGGAAATTATCTCAGAACCCTTTAAAATGTTTCGAGAAAGCAGGAGTCCGTCGTGCCAGGCTTTGTGGGTAAACATCATTCCACCAATCACATCGCCGATGGCCCAGATACCAGAAGTGCTGGTTTCAAAATTATCGTTAACGGAGATATGTCCTTTTTTGTCTGTTTCTACTCCTGCGTTTTCAAGGTTAAGCATATCTGTGTTGGGTGTCCTGCCTGTTGCCACCAAGATTTGGTCAGCAGTGTATCTCAGTGGACCGTTATCAGTTTCATCGACGACGAAAATAGAACCATTCTCCGAACCTATTGAACTAATATTGACGTTGCTTTTTATATTTATCCCTTCCGATTCAAAAACTTTGCGGATTTCATCAGATATTTCTGGTTCAAGGTTTGATGCCAGGCGATCACCGCGTTGAAGAATAGTCACGTCAACCCCCAGGCGTACAAACAGCTGTGAAAACTCGAGGGCAATGGTACCGGCGCCTAGAACAAGAAGGCTGCGCGGGAGTTTTTCCATTTCTTCCTCCTTTTCCATGGCCGAAGTTGAAGTTAGATAATCTATATCGCTTAAACCAGGTACTGGTGGTACAGCAGGACGTGCCCCGGTGGCAATCACTATTCTTTCGCCGGCAAGAGATTCACCGTTAACTTCCACTACATGCGAGTCGGTGAACGCTGCCTCTCCTTCGTAAAGTGTAATATTATTATTTTTCTCAACACTTTTATAGCCACTCTTGCGTATTTCTGTGATCAGCTTTTCCTTGCGATCGAGCATTGCCGGCCAGTCTGCCCGGGGCGATTCTGCTATAACGCCGTAATGGTGAGCATTACGAACTGTTTGCATGGTGCTAGCGGAACTAATCAGCGTTTTGGAAGGGATGCAGCCTACATTTACACATGTTCCGCCAAGGCGGCTGACTTCAACAACGGCCGTTTTCCAGCCATCAGCTGCAGCCGAGCGAGCCACACCCATGCCGGCTGTGCCACCTCCTAGAACAATCAAGTCATATTCTTTCATGCCAACCAAGCCTCCTTGAGCTCATAAACAGTTTTATGCTTATTTACAATTCTTAAACTGAATCATATCCATATTATCTCTGTACATTATGTGTAAAGTATAAAATAAGTATAAAACTTCATACTAAACATTTTATAAACAAACTCTTAACAAAAATCCCTTATGAAAAATCACCAGCTGTAATAAATCCAGAAACATATTTTCCAGCCTCCATTAATTTAAAAATTCCCGTGTACATGGATATTCATAGTATTCTATCCTGTAAACTAAAAGTGCTAAGTAGGACTTTTGTACATTCATCCAGATTTTATTGATTTGTCTAATTGATTGCAAACTGAATTTTTTTGTTAAGATTTTATTAATAAGAGTTTAAGTACAAAAGTATAAATTAAACTTACTTGCTGCTAAACGAAATATAATTATAGACAACTTTTAGACCGCTGTAGACCAGTCGATCTCCTCAAATGTTTGTTGCATAATATTTTTACCATGAATTGGACATTATAATGACTTCAGCCCACTGCATCGTTTACTTGCCGTCCTAGAAAAGCCTTATGCCCATACCCCGGAACAGGTTAAATATATCGCATCGCCAGAACTAAGCAGCAAGCTTTGCCAGACATATTTTGGGACATAAAAAGGAGTTGTTGAGGATGTCGAAAAGACCCGTGAACGGTAAAGTTAGAAAAGTACTTATTATTATAGTATTATTATCCTCATCGCTTGTGGCAGCATGGCAGTTGGGAGCTGTGGATTACCTCATTGCCCGGGTTATTTT
>CAZARY010000251.1:0-2482 GCA_964487675.1 uncultured Clostridia bacterium
GAAGTTCTAGTAGTGATACTAGAAGCTCGTGACTTTAGTCATGAGAGGTTCACATATTTTTCTTATATTAAACTGTAAGGTGGGGGTTCTGGATTCAGGTTATTGATTGGTTTGAGCATCTATTATATTAATGGCAGCTATTTTTTATTGATTAATATGCTAATGGAACAAGAAGAAACAAAAAATCAAAAAACAACACCCAGAAAAACAGGTATGAGACTTATTCTTATAGAATACGGTATTAGAAATTAAAAAATTGGTTAGATTGCTTAAAAATAATAACGCACTTGAGGTGAAAGATATGATAAAGCAGCTGCAGCAGGCATTTGAAAGGGTATTAAATGAACATGGACTTAAAGACGAAGCCATTGAGATTACTGCCCGCCCTCTGGACGTTAAAGAAGCCATAGGCGACAGCTGTAGATCCAACCTTCCCCTGAAACAGGGTAAGGAAGTTTTAATGCAGGCGGAGTTTAAGGGCTACCAGGGCCAGGCATACACTGATCATCCAGGAAATTTTAAGGGCAAACTCATGGAACTCCTAGACATGGATATGAAAGAAAATTTTAACCGGGCACTTTTAGTGGCCGCTGTCAATGCAATCACTCGTTACCTGGGACTTGCCAGTGGTACTGTGCACTGCCGAGATGAAGACCTGGAGAAGTGCGGCGAAGAGATCGCCCGTTACTTGGCTGGACAATACAACCTAAATATTACCATAGGCATGATCGGTTTTCAGCCTGCCATTATAGAAAACCTGGCAAACAAATTTGGCGCTGATAAAGTGCTTGTAACCGATATCAACCCGGATAACATTGGAGGGGATTTCTGTGGGGTAGCAATATGGGACGGGAAGCAGTATACAGAAAAACTAATCTTATTATCCGATGTGGTGCTCGCCACAGGCTCCACGGTTATTAATAACACCCTGGCGGAGATCGTTAAACTTTCGGAGCAGTATCACAAACCGCTGCTTTTATTTGGTACTTCCATTGCCGGCCCTGCTGCTTTACTAGGCTTAGAAAGGATATGTCCCTATGGCTATTAATTGAATAATGGTTTATATTGTATCTTTCATATTTTATTTGTAGCATGATTGGTGGCTTCTTATAAAAAATGGGGGTTGTAAAACAGGTATATTCAATAGTTTTGTCTTTTTTTGTCTTTGTTATATCTTCTTATTCTCTAGCTTGTTTTCTAGCTGTGGTCACGCGGTTGTTATCATTTTCCTTCTTCCCTCTATAATTGACATATTCCAATCATTTGATATATTATTTATATGATAGGATAATTTTGTTAATAAGGATTCATATCGCTTTAATCAACTTAATCAACTTATCCTGGGGTTAGGAATATATGTGAACAGGGGGTATCGCGTTGCCAAGGCCAACCAAAAAGCGTGCCATAGCATTTATGCCGGAGGTAACATATTTTAAACCGGCAGGCGTTCCACTTAGAGAGATGGAAGAGATAGAGCTCACCTACGAAGAACTTGAAGCACTTCGACTCAAAGATGTGGAAGGTCTTGATCAGCAGGACAGTTCTGAACGAATGGAAGTGTCCCGGCCGACATTTCAAAATATTTTAACCACGGCCAGAAGAAAGGTTTCAGAGGCGCTGGTTAATGGGAAAGCCATACAGGTAAAAGGAGGCAATCATCGCTTTATTGATAGAGAGGGCTATCCAAAAAGTAGGGGAGACCATCCAAAAGGGAGAATAGGCCGTCAAAAAGGTAAAGGGTTTGGCGGTAGAGGGAGTCCGCCTTGGGAAGACAGCTAAAGAACCATTTAAGTCGCTTACGGCACTCCAGAAAAAGCCCAGCCTATTATTAAGTTATTAAGTGAGGCTGGGCTTTGTTTTTAAAATTATTTAAGGAGTACCCGATATGTTAGTCAAGCCGCTGTCACTTTACTATTCTTCACCGCCACCGACAAAACCTTTAGAGAACCCACCCGTGTCTGAGGTGGTGCCTGCCAGTTGTGCCAGGTAAGTGTTGCCTAATTTTTCAATATGATTGTTAACATCATCAAAATAGTTGAGATGCTCCTGTTCTTCATCGATAATTTCATCAAAGAGCTGGGCTGTAGTGCTGTCACCGTTTTCACGGCAGGTTTTAGAAAATTCGTTATACGCTTCAATCGTGTCCGCTTCCTGTTTTGAGTCATAAGGGTAGATCTTTTCTACCTCTTGCCCTTTTTCTACACCGCCGGCAAGCTCTGAAGTGGGCTCACCGTCTAACTCTTTTATCCTTTCGGCAAAGTCTTCAGCATGCCTCATTTCATCAATAGCAATAAGTTTGATCTTACCTGCTAGTTCTCCGTAATCCATATCATCCAGGTTATAATGCTGGTTCATATACTGATGAATTGCTTGAAGTTCCATGGAGCGGGCTTCGTTGAGCACCTCAATTACTTTTTTCCTTCTTTCTTCTCTGATCCCTTGTGTCATTATAAATTCCTCCTTTTCATTATTTACCTTATTT
>CAZARY010000252.1:0-2460 GCA_964487675.1 uncultured Clostridia bacterium
GCCAAGGCTTTTATAGACCAACTTGAAAAGAATCAAGAGGTGAAAAATGAGCGGTAAGAGGAATAATGACAAAAACAAAAAGTTTTTTTCCATAATACTTGCCCCTCACACGGAAGGCGAGGTTAAATACATTAGAATACCTTTATGGTTATGTCAGTTAGCGTGTCTGGCAGTAGTGCTGTTTGTTGCCGGATTACTGGTATTGACCTATTATTACCGCGATTTAAAAGCAACCGCAGAAGAAAATGAGTATTTGCAGGAAAAAAACCGGGCCATGAAAGGAGAGATCGATGAAGTGGAAGAAGAACAGCCCAGGCTACTTGAGAAAAGTGAAGAAATAGAAGACAAGATTAAAGAAGTAGCAGAAATGCTTGATTTAAATCCGCCCGAAATTAGTAATGAAGATGAAGAAAAAGATTCTGAATATAATAACCGGTGATTATAAGGAGGTAGGAGAGTTTGTTGAGAAGAGAGAAGGGGGAAGGTTCATCAGATAGAGTTAACACTATTATAGGAAAAGGTACATATTTTAAAGGAACTATCAAGACCAACGGTATTGTGAGAGTAGAGGGAGAAATGGAAGGAGAAATTATAACCAAAGGCGATGTTGTAATTGGAGAAAGCGGCAGGGTTAAAGTAGAAATCAAGGCCAACAATGTAGCCATAGCAGGGAGTGTTGAAGGAAACGTAGATGCAGAAGGAAGACTTGATTTAAAAGATTCCGGGGCCCTGGTTGGGGATGTGAAAGCATACCATTTAGTCGTAGATGATGGGGCATTGTTTAAAGGTAATTGCGAAATGAAAAACAAAAATAGCTCCAAGAGTGACAAAAAGACCAGTAACAATAACGGGGATTACGGAGGCAACGGAAGACAAAACAAAAACAAAAAAAGAAATGGATTGCCAGACCTGTTTGTAAACGAAGAAATCATAAACGAAGACCTGTTGAAATAAGCGTATAAAGAAGTTTCTTTATAACAGCGGACCAGTTACAGGGGCGTCTAGACGACGGCCCTTTTTTAATTTTACGGGTATCAAATAGAAAAAATTTAACTGGTTATTCCCTTGACTAAGGTAACTACATCAAATACAATTTAAGGCATGAGAGAATATCCGATGACATTTGATGAGTTTACAACTAAATTCGCCACCGAAAAACAATGCCGGGAGTATTTGTATGGGCTGCGATTTCCAAATGGATTCGTTTGTCCAAAATGCAAGGAGCAGACCAAGGCATGGCGAATCAAGGAAATGCTCTATGAGTGCCCGAAATGCGGGCGTCAGACCTCGGTTATAGCAGGAACGATTTTTCAGGATACACGTAAGCCTCTGCGGACTTGGTTCACGGCGATTTGGTGGGTGACCACGCAGAAAAATGGAGCAAGCGCTAGCGGGTTACAGCAAATTTTGGGGCTTGGCAGCTATAAAACAGCTTGGACATGGCTCCATAAAATCCGCACGGCGATGGTCAATCCGAATCGCACGAAGTTGTCCGGCGTGGTCGAAGTGGATGAAACCTACATCGGCAGCGAAGAGGAAGGCGACAAGCGCGGACGCGGCACAGAAAACAAAAGCCTTGTGGTTATTGGAGTTGAACTTCTGGAGGGAAGAAATCAACTGGGGCGTGTACGGATGCAAGTAGTGCCGGACGCTTCAAAAGAATCGTTGCAGGGTTTTATCAAAGAAAACGTAGAACAGAGCAGCACGGTGATTACGGATGGCTGGAGCAGTTACAATTCAATTAATGAAAGTGGATATACACACATTGTTCCGCCTAAGTTTGATGCTGCGGATGATAAGAATTTGCTGCCGCATGTCCACATGATTGTTTCCCTGCTCAAGCGCTGGCTGCTCGGTACGCACCAGGGTGCGGTACGAGAGGGACACCTTCAGGCCTATCTTGATGAATACGTGTTTCGCTTCAACCGCAGAAAAGCCGCCCAAAGGGGTCTGCTGTTTTATCGCTTGATAGAGTGCGCCATGCAGGTTTCGCCGACTACCCTGGATGAATTGCTTGGACACAAGTTGTAGTGGACACCTTAGTAAAGGGAATAACCAGAAACCGTTATTCTAATCCAGATAATGACCCAAGGGGACCTTGGGCATCAGGTGATTTATCAGTAAAAACTTTATGCTATTTTATATATTACACTACTATTTTTCATCTATTCAGTCACATTTTTAATAAATTATCTTTAAAATTAATAAGTACTATTATTATACAATATATTGATTAATTTTTCAAATTTTTTGACTTTTTTAATTCTAACTACAGGTAGGACTTTAATTGATAGAAATTACAAAGCACATCAAAATAATACCAACTACCCTGAATTTGGATAGATGATATTGTTTTTATCAAACTTTTTGACAGCTGAAATCACTTCATCTAAATCAGGCAATTCAGTAAGCTCATATACTTTAGTCCATAATACTTTTCCTTTTTCATCGAGAAGAATA
>CAZARY010000253.1:0-2444 GCA_964487675.1 uncultured Clostridia bacterium
CCCAACTATGCCAAGGCCCCGATTGAACTCCTTTTAAAACAGTTGGATTGGTCATAGCAGAGAGGCGAAAGGCAGTGAATGCGCATGAGTATGAAAAGTCATGCATCAGTGATTTTACTATGTGTGCTCATTTTAGTTGGATCCACAATCGTTGAAATAGAAGCCTTACCGCAAAAAGGCACCGTTATGCTTGGGATAGCATTTACAGCTGCCATTTTTTGGGGGACCGAGATCGTCCCTATTCCAGTTACTGCATTATTGATAGTTTTTTTACAAGCTATTTTGGGAATCTCCACACTAGAAGAAGGGTTTAGTTATTTAGGCCATCCAGTAAATTTGTTGTTGTTAATAGGCTTTACCCTGGCGTCCGGGTTAAAAAAATATGAGCTCGATCAGTACATTAGTAAACAAATGATTCTGGCAGCAGGCACAAAAGTATCCAGACTTTTGCTTGGTGTTATGACAGTCGTTGCTTTTCTATCCATGTGGATAGCTAACACATCAACTACGGCTATAATGGTCCCCATTGTAGTCAAGATGCTTAACATGATGAAAGAAGAGAACCCAAACATTGGCAGATCATTTCTGATAGGCATTGCATACGCTGGTACCATAGGTGGCATAGCGACCCCAATAGGCACCACCCCAAACCCAATCACGATTGGCTTTTTACAGGACATGGCAGATATCCATTTAACTTTTTTAGACTGGCTGTTAATTGGACTGCCTTTTGTAATTCTTCTGATTCCAATTAGCTGGCTGCTCCTATTATTTCTCTTCCCACCAGAAAAAACAGAGATCAATGTAGAATTTTTTGAAAGGGAACCGTTTCCTAAACACCCAGGTGTTATAAGATATTTTATTGTTTTTGGGTTAGTCATTTTCCTATGGTTTTTTGGGTCTTTTTTTGATGTCACAGAAGATTGGTTATATTTGGTGTCTCTGCTGGGAGTCATATTAATGCATTTTCCACCCCTGGGCACGCTTCATTGGAAACAAACCGCTAAAGATGTAGATTGGGGTGTTTTGCTATTAATTGGTGGGGGCCTTTCTTTAGGCAATGGGCTGATGAAATCTGGGGTGGTGGATTGGGTGGTAGCAATTCTGATGCATATCATGGGGGAACTATCTATATTCTTTATCGTATTGATTATTGCGGCTATAACCGGAACAAGTATCTTGTTTTTCTGTAGTATTACAGCCACATCAACTGCTTTTGTGCCTGTAGCCATTACCCTAGCCTTGCAAATGGGCGTTAACCCTATTCCGCTTGCTGCAGCTGCCGGGGTTGCTTCATCCTTTGCTTACTTTTTACCTGCTAATACTCCTCCAAATGCCATCGCATACAGTGAAGGGCGATTTCAAACTAAAGATATGATGAAAGCTGGCAGCATTCTTTTAATCCTTTCTGTAGGTGTTTTTGGATTAATTTATAACCTTCTTTGGCGTTTTATATTCTTCTGATTAGCTGCAAGCACTCTGAAATAATCGCAAAGCAATTCCCAGGTTGTTTATGCATACAAACTTTAAACCTTATAAATTTCTTCCTATTTCAAAGGCGTCCCAAATGGCGTACATGATATTGCGCACTTCCCGGGCATCGCCCACGCGATAGATCTCTTTGTTTGTGTTATATTTTAGCTCGGTGTACAAGTTATCATTCGAGGCAAATCCTGACGCATTGATGACCGTGTCGGCAGGAACTTCTTCCTCTCCTTTTAAGCTTGTAAGCACTGCCTTGCCTTCCTTAATACTTTCTATTTTCGTATTTAAGATAACATTGACGTTGTAATAGTTTAGCAAATCTTTCATCATATCGTAATTTGCAAAACACAAATTTTCTGGACCGCCCATTATATCATTTAATGCTTCAACTATTGTAACCTGCTTTCCCGTCTGCGCTAGCCAAATTGCCGTTTCACATCCAACCAACCCAGCACCGACAACTAAAACCTCCTCACCCGGTTTAACATGTCCCAAAAGAATATCTTCAGCAGAATGGCAGCCACTTTTCAAGTTACATGCAGCCGGTAAGGTTTTCAAACTAGCCCCAGTGGCTAGTATGACTGCATCAACTTCCATCGATGCAATAGATTTAGCGGTTACTGCTTTTTTTAAATGCAAGTCAACAGGAAGTTTTTCCAGTTGACGCAGGTACCACATTAATAATTTTTTTGCATCCTTCTTAAAGTTGGGGACGCTTCCAGGTAGTAGGTTACCTCCAAGCTTTTCTTCCTTTTCACATAATGTGACCTGATGACCACGGGCGGCACAGACTCGCGCGGCTTCCATGCCCGCGATACCGCCTCCCACAATCAATACCCTTTTAGGCGAAGCGGCCGGTACAAGTCGGTATTCTCTTTCATTGCCGCATTGTGGATTAACAGCGCAAGAAACAGGAAAACCTTTAACAAGCCTATGGAAGCAGCCATCGTGGCAAGATT
>CAZARY010000254.1:0-2437 GCA_964487675.1 uncultured Clostridia bacterium
ATAAGTTCAATAGGTTCCACCATTTTAATCTTAAAAGGTTCAGGTTTGGGTTTTTTTGCCATCGTATAACCCCCCGTTTAGTTTTAACTTTAAGGATTTATCGTTATAGAAAAGAAAAATGGTTTCCTTAGGATAATTTATTTTCAACAGAAAAATCTCCTTCAAAATTTAATAAAAAATCAATGCTATACACAAAATATTGTACGTCATCGCCCATATTCCAAATTTTTTTGTCTGGTTCAGTTTCTACATCCTATTGTTTAAGCTTTTTGTGCTTTCTTCAATAATCGGCACCTCTTGTGCTCCACAAATCATAAGCACATTATCCCTTTTCTCCATACACACCTCTCCTTCTTTCCCTCTTAGTATGCAATATAATTACAGTTTTTAATGATTAGTTATTTTAATGCATCATTATCTCAATGCAAAAATTTCCCTGTGTAAACAGTGTTTACAAGCCTATGAAGTTGCAAGTCTCTAATTATTTATCATTTTGCTGTTCTTATGAACTGATCACTGGCTGCTTTACCATGTAGGAGTTGAAATCTCGTCTGCCCCCGGAGTAAGTTTTTTCTTGAAGTCTTCCAAGTATGGCACTTCTTCTCGGGCCCAAAGCATAGCCTCTCGGTCTATCGCCCGAACCATAACTTCTTCTTTGCGGTGGGAAGCTTCTGCCATAATGTCACCAAAAGGGCCAATAAGCTTGCTTTTCCCACAGCTATTATTGCCTACCGTATTAACACCTAGCACAAAAACCGTATTGTCCAGAGCCCTGGCAGGCAGTTGAATATCCCAACGGTGCGCTGCAGACATACTCCAAACCGACGGGCATACAATAATCTCGGCATCTTCCAAGGCAAGCAGCCTACTTGTCTCGGGAAATTCCATTTCATAGCATATTAAAATACCAATTTTCCCTACTCGAGAATCAAATGTGGGATACTCAATTCTCCCAGGTGTAAAAATGCCTTGCTCTCTTCCCCAAAGCAGGCTTTTTCTGACCACACCCCTAAGTGCGCCTTCTTCATCGATGACTGCCGCCGCTATATAAAGATGTGATTCTTCTTTCTCCACAAAAGGACACACAACAGACACCTGATGCTCCCGGGCAAATTCTTGAAAAGTTGAGACCGCCTTTCCATCCCTTTCTTCGCCGAGATGCAAAAAAGCTTCACGAGAGAGGTAATAGCCGGTGGTCCATAGCTCGGGGAACACCAAAAGGTCCGCCCCTTCTTCTACGGCCTTCCTGGCAAAATTTACTCCTCTCTGGATATTCCCATCCACTTCGTTTAAAATCGGGGTTATTTGCATAGCTGCAACTTGAAACATAAAAATTCACTCCTTAGTTCCTTAGTAAGGCTAGTCGACATTAAAGTTTTGACACGACCGGTACACCCGTTAAAAATCCTTTGGGATTTTGGATGAAATCAAGGTAATCATTACTTATACTAGTGTTACAAATTATCGCTCAATGTATCACGAAATTAACGGCTTGACAACTAAGCTAAGTCATAAATAACTAGTTCTCTAGATCAGTAAAATAATCAAAGCAGTGCCCAACCCTAAGATAGGGGTGATCACTGTGGTAACAAAAAAATCTAGATATGTTTTCTTTATGGATAACCCTGTAATAGCCAAAATTGCCAAATATCCATTGTTAAAAGGCACTGTATCAATGCAGGACGAGGCCATAACAATAATGCGGTGGAGCACCTCTGGATCTGCATAAGACATGAAGTTTTCGCCGGCAAAAGACATCGTGAGCACAATGCCTCCAGAAGCAGATCCCATTATTGCTGCTCCAATATTTGTAACAATAGAAGCCGTTATTAAAGGATTCAGTGATAAATCAAAAGTTCCTTGCAAAAACACGTCAAAAGCTGGAAAGGCTCTTAACGTAAGACCAAAACCAACCGCTGAAGCAGCAAATAATAGAGGCATAAGAGAGTCTTTTATACCAACATTAACCGTGCTTAATATTGAAGATAAGTAGTCGCGGAGTAGGAATATCCCGAAAATTATGCCCAGGGTCAAAGCAAGTATTACAGAAATACCCAATAATGATAACGAGCCAACCACAATCAGCAGCGGAAGGGTTGCTGCCACTATACCCGGTTTATTATTTGCTTTGGCTTGAGCATTAATAGTTGGTGTAAAATTCTTATCCTCTTCAAATACTTCACCTTTTAATTGAGAATAACGAGAACGATACATTAAGTAGACTAAGGCCATTAATGACGCTGTTGCCGCGCCTGCTATTCCAGGTACTAAACCTGCAATAGGACTTGTTCCAAGCGTGTCCATAGGAATTATATTGTGCACCTGTGGGCTTCCAGGCATAAACAAAGCAAAATTTGCCATACCTCCGTGAAAACACGCAGGCAAAAATTTTTTGGACAGATTAGCTTCTCTAAAAATATGGAAGCTAATCGGATAT
>CAZARY010000255.1:0-2428 GCA_964487675.1 uncultured Clostridia bacterium
CAAATCTTTTTGCATTCGCTTGAAGTGAGGTTCTCAAAAATTCATTTTCCAGAACATTTATTATATTCCCTGCAAAATTGTTAGATTCATCTGCAATCAGATAATGAGTACCAGGAATTCCTCCAATGCCTTCACACCCAACACTAGTAGTTACGATAGCCTTGCCAGCTGCCATTGCCTCTAAAATTTTCAACTTTGTTCCTCCTCCGCTTAGAATAGGAGCAATAAAAACAGTTGCATTTAATATATACGGCAAGGGGTCATCCACATAACCTGTAAAATTTATCGACACATCCTTCCTGGCATACTGTTTGAGTGAGTCGCTGAGGCCCCCTCCAACAATGTCTATACTGATAGCAGGAAATGCCTCTTTGACTAAAGGATAAACTTTTTCAAGAAAATACAAAATGCCTTGTTTATTTGGATAATGATCAAACCCTCCCAACCAGGCAAGCTTCATCGATTCCTGCATTACATTTGGTATTAAAAATTTTTCCAACTCAACTCCATTTTCCAGTACAAAAAAATTGCCTTCAGGGCATAGTCGCTGTAAAATCGATTTGTCGTGTTCAGAAACTACTATACCAAGGTCTACCTGTTTAAATAATTTTTTCTCCAACCTTAGCAGTTTCCATGCTTCAAAATATAAAAAAATTTTTAAAAAGATATTCTTTTCATCCTTTGCGAAACTTAAGCACTTTAAGTAACTCACATCATGATCCGTTACACTGCAAAATGGATCTTTTCTGTTTCGGACAGAATCGCAAAGGGGCAGTACATCACAATGAACCAGATCAAATTTTTCAGACGAAAGCAGATCCTCAACTCGCTTTAAAAAATTCTTTGAATAATGCCTCCAGATTGTATATGGGTCAAAAGAAAAAATACTTCTTGCCAGCCTTGCCATCATTCCTATACAAATTTTTTTGGGAGGAGCCTTAACGAACTCAACACGCCAACACATTTTTTCTAAATGTTCAATATTATTTTGGCTAACCTCCTCTTCTGTTTCGAAATAGGACAAAAAATATACCAGGTTATTCTCAGACAGCCCTTTTAATATATTATAACTTCGACGGGTGTGCCAATCCCTTATAGGAAGCAGTCCTCTGTTAGATAAAAAAAGAATCTTTTTAGTCATATTTACAAAAAACCCGTTTTCACTGACTCATTGTTTGGTGCAACCGAAAATCTCGGCATATTGTTGCACCCAAGACTGTATATCATGATTTTTAGTTACATAATCATGTGCATTAGCTGATATTTCTTTTCTCAAAGCAGGATTTTTAATTATTTCTTCAATTTTACAGCTAAGATCCTTATCATCTTCAGAATTGAACAAAAGACCAGTCTCTCGATTCTTGACGAGTTCAACGATACCCCTTACTTGACTCCCTATCACTGGAACCCCGGCCGACATTGCTTCAAGGACACTAACTGGAAGTCCTTCAGAAAATGACGGCAGGCAAAAGGCGTCAAAAGCTGATAACAACTCTGCAATGTTACTCTGGTAACCAGGCATAACGACCATATTTTGGATGCCAAGCTCACTAATTTCCCTTCGAATAGCTTCTTCAGAATTATCAGGGTCACCAGGGAAACTCGTTCCTACGAAAATCAATCGTAACTGAGGGTGGGAGTCTTTTAATATAGCGCATGCACGAATTAAACAGGAATGATTTTTCACTTTCCTGAAGTTAGCGATGGTGCCAATAACGAAATGATCTTGTGAAAAGCCAAAATTATGCCGGATATCATCCCGTCTGGATTTTGCATTATAGCTATTAACATCTATACCATTCATGACAGATATAAATTTCTCTGCGTGCCGTGGATAGTACTGCCTAAAGGAATCTGTAATCTGCACAGATACACCAACTACTTTATCTATCGAAAAAAGCAACCAGTGTAAAACTTTCCCATGTATACTTGAAGCAATTCCTTCGACTTCAGGAACCGAATGTTCGGTAAAAACCAGCTTCTTCCGGTTCAAGACCTTAGCCCCTAAAAAGCTATAGAAAAGTGGCATATAATGATGAGCATTTATTACTTCAATATCATTTTCATCCAAAATTCTACTCAATTGACGCATAGCAGATAGGTCAAAACCATTTTTTTTATGGATGAAGAAAACTTCTTTGCAAACTTTCCGCAAAGAGAACTCAAGAACACCTGGGTTAAATGCAGCCACATAAACTTCAAACCGGTCAGGATTTAAATTCTTGGCAAGATCAAATACAACTCTTTCAGACCCTCCTACATCGAGCTGTATCATTACAAACATTACTCTTATTTTTTTCATATCACACTTAACCTAATATACGGCTTAACGATTTGTAACTATTCAGCGAAAATACAAAAAAAGTAAAAAAAGGCTTGACACGGTTTTTCCGAAAAATTGCTTAAATCAATGCTCCTCCAAGGAGTT
>CAZARY010000256.1:0-2414 GCA_964487675.1 uncultured Clostridia bacterium
TGTTGTATTCTTGGGCCATTTTCTTTGCTTTTGGGGAGGCTTTAATTTTTTGCCCCAAACGAATAGGAGGGGCCTGTTCTTTTCGAGGGTCCCGAGTTTCTACTTTTACCGCGTCTGGCTTTGCTGTTTTCTCCTCGTCAGTTTCTGTTTGAGGTTGACTCGGGCTTTCTCTATCTTCAGTTGTGGATAAATATTTTTCTGGAACTTCCTCTCCTTGTGCAATAACAATCCCTATGACTTTTCCCACTGGGATTTTGTTACCTGATGGCACTAATATTTTTCCCAGAACCCCATCTTGTGGGGATTCCACCTCTGTTGTGGCCTTTTCGGTACTAATTTCAACAATGCCTTCTCCTTTTTGAACTTGTTCCCCCTCTTCTTTTAACCACCGGTTGATTTTACCTTCAGTCATGGTAAGCCCTAGTTTGGGCAAAACTATTTCAACAGCCACAAAAATACCTCCTTCAGTTGACGCTAAAGTAGAGTTTTAACTTGCTCAACAATTTTTTC
This sequence comes from uncultured Clostridia bacterium, assembly GCA_964487675.1. Lineage (GTDB taxonomy): Bacteria > Bacillota > Natranaerobiia > Natranaerobiales > Natranaerobiaceae > CAZARY01. The sequence goes on from CAZARY010000256.1 coordinate 511, forward strand.
TGGCGTAGGTGCAATATGCTTTTCCAGGTTTGGGTTAAAAGGTACAGGTGTATCATAGGCTGCTATTTGAATAATCGGAGCATCTAAATAATCAATGGCCCTCTCCTGGATGGTGGCAGCGATTTCGCAACCCGGACCGGCAGTCCTGCATGCTTCTTGTACTATGGCCACTCGGGATGTTTTCATTGCTGAACCAATAATTGTTTCGTAATCTATAGGGGACAAAGAGCGGGGGTCGACAATTTCCACGCTGATGCCTTCTTCCTTTAATTTTTTACTTGCTTCAAAAGCAAGATGTACCATCCTGCCAGTTGCTACCACTGTGACATCTTCTCCTTCTTTTTTGACCTCAGCCTTATGTAGTGGCAGTGTATATTCTTCTTCAGGAACTTCTCCTTGCTGTGCATATAAAATTTTATGCTCGATAAACACAACAGGATTGTCATCTTGGATGGCAGATTTTAAAAGTCCTTTTGCATCATAAGGGGTGGAAGGGAAGACTACTTTTAATCCCGGTATATGCATAATCCACGATTCAAGGCTCTGGGAATGCTGCGCCGCAGCAGCCCTTCCAGTACCTGTGGGAACTCTAACCACCATGGGGACGGTGACTTTACCCCCAAACATATATCTCATTTTTGCCGCTTGATTAACCAGTTGATCCAAAGCAATGGTGATAAAGTCAAAAAACATTAATTCTGCTATAGGCCGCATGCCAGTTACTGCTGCCCCGACTGCAGAGCCAACTATTGCTGCTTCCGAGATGGGGGTGTCGATTATTCGTTTTTCACCAAACTCTTGCTGAAGGCCTTTCGTTACCCCGAAAATACCTCCAAATACGCCCACATCCTCACCTAAGACAAAAACACGTTCGTCCTTTGTCATTTCTTCTCGAATTGCGCTGTTCAATGCTTCGGTATATTTCATGGTAGCCATCAAACTTCACCTCCATTACAATAAACATCTTCTAATGCTACATTAAATTCAGGTTCCGGGCTTTCTTCTGCAAATTTGACGGCCCCTTCTATTTGCTGGGTTACTTGATCTCGAATTTGATTTAACTGTTCTTCTGTATAGCCTTTGTTTTCTCTTAAATAAGTTTCCATCCTTCGAATTGGACATTTTTGCTTCCAATCTTCAATTTCTTCCTTGTCCCGATAAAGGGTGCCTTGATTGGGATCACCTTCATGGTGGCCTCGCCAGCGGTAAGTTTTACATTCTACCAAGAATGGTCCTTTGCCATCGCGGGCACGTTGGGCATAATCACTGATGGTTTGAAAAACTTCAGTAACTTGATTGCCATCTATGGTTATGCCGTCAATCCCATAGCTTTCAGCTCGGACGGAAATATCTTGAATATTTTGATGCCTGGATTGGGCCACAGAGATGCCATATTGATTGTTTTCTACAATATATATGACCGGAAGGTTTTGAACGGAAGCAAAATTTATTGATTCGTGAAAGCTTCCCTGGTTAGTAGCACCGTCTCCTAAAAAGCAAAGAGTCACCCTGTTATCATTTTTGATTTTTGAAGACAGTCCGGCGCCTGTTGCTATAGGGATGCCACCCCCTACAACGCCATTTGCTCCAAGTATGCCCAGTTCTGTGTCAGCTATGTGCATAGAGCCGCCTTTACCCTTACAATAACCTGTAGCTTTGGCCATTATTTCAGCCATCATTTTGTTTAAATCTCCACCTTTTGCAATACAATGGCCGTGTCCTCGATGGGTGCTGGTGATATAGTCCTCTTTTTCTATTGCGCCACAGGCGCCTGTAGCTACTGCTTCTTCCCCTATATATAAATGGGCTAGGCCAGGTATTAGCCCCTTAGCAAATATCTCTTTGACTTTTTCCTCAAAAAAACGAATTTTAAGCATGGTTTCATAAAACCAGAGTAAATTATT